>JANLUJ010000140.1:0-3416 GCA_031363425.1 Pirellula sp. | reverse complement strand
GCTAGCAGCGTCCGCCACGAGGGTTTGACATCAACGACTCGAATGAGCGTAAAGTCGGTTGTACCGCCTCCGATATCGCAGATCAAAATGCTCTGCCCAGGCCGCATCGTTTGAGTCCATGTATCTTGATGGCGGTTAAGCCAAGCGTAGAATGCGGCTTGAGGCTCTTCGATCAAGATGACATTTTGCAACCCCGCTTCTGTTGCCGCTTGGACGGTCAGTCGCCTTGCAACTTCGTCGAACGAAGCGGGCAACGTTACGATCACATCCTGTTGAGCAAGTGGCTCGCCTGGATGATCGCGGTCCCACATGCGTCGAATATGCTCAAGATAGCGACGACTGGCCTGCACAGGAGATAGTGTTTGTACTCCGTCATCAGCACTCCATGGCAACAGGTCGGACGTTCTATCTACCAACGCATGACAAAGCCAACTCTTGGCAGACGCAATGCATCGGCCGGGCATTTGCACACCGCGCTGTCTAGCGAAGACACCGACCACGCTCTTGTGCTCGCCATCTGAAAATTGAAATCGGGAATTGATTTGCGAACATTCGGATTGGGTTAGTTCATAGTGAAACGAGGGCAACGTTTCGGAGAACTGGCTTGTTTGAAAATCCACCATTTGCTCGATGCGGAAGATCTCCAACCGCGGCATGGCAGTCTGAGTGTCCATGAACGCGACTGCGCAGTTGGTTGTTCCGAGATCGATTCCGACAACATATCGACTAATGCGTCGTTCAAACGCAGCGTCCAATTGTGAAAGCGGCTCTTGAAGTTCGTCGTTCACTTTGGGGGAGCTCAAGTGTGAGGGGCGATCGGCTTGCGGGTTAACGTCATAGCGGCCGGTAGCATTTCACGCAGAAGCACTGGGCCAATGAGTTCAGTATTGTCTAGGTAGCCGCACCACATGCGAAGCTCCGGAGCAAATTCGTGCACGAATTGCCGACACACGCCGCACATGGTAACACGTTCTGGCGAAACAACGACCATGGCATCCCATTCGAGGTCGCGTTGGAGAATTGCTTGTGAGGCTGCCACACGTTCGGCACACAGGGTTACCGAGTAGGATGCGTTTTCGATATTGCAGCCGCAATAGATCTTGCCCGTCTTGGACAAGAGCGCGCATCCGACAGCGAATTTACTGTAGGGGTTATATGCGGAACGGGCAGCGCCTTGGGCAGCGGCCACAAGTTCAAGCAATCGTTTGCCATCGAGGCTATCATCGGGTGAGGCTAAGTTCATGGAAATGGGCTTTCGATCATTTGCGTTCTTTCGTTCCGATAACTTTTCTCAATATCCAATCGGCTAAGCTCGGCGAGAGGTCTGCGATCGCCGCCAACCATGCAGCCTTGATCGGATACACCAGTTCTTTTTTGCGTTTGTGAGCAGCGTAAAAGATTTTCTGACACAACATCTTTGGATCGATCAAACGCAACTTCACTCCGCCACCTGGAGCTGTCGACGATGCATCCACTAAGCCGCGTTCCTCCGCGAGCTTTTGGTATCGTGTTCCACTATCCTCGCGGGCTATAGGACCTGGACAGACAAGCAAAACATGCACGCCAACATTCGCAAGCTCCAACCGCAATTGTCGTGACATGGCGGTCAACGCGGACTTGGAAACCGTATACCCTCCCATTCCAGGTGCTGATACCAGTCCGGCTAGCGATCCAATGTTGACGATCGTCCCGCGGGCTCGCTTGAGCGAATCGAGCGACATGCGAGTCATGTTCCAAGTACACATAACGTTGTCGTTCAGCAACGACGCAAGATCCGAATCGCTGACTTGCAGTAAATCTCCTCGATCCGATCGACCGATGCTATTGATGAGCAAGTCGACGTTGTTCTTTGATAGCCATTCCTGCAATTTGGCTCTGTCATCGCATTGTGTGTTGGACTCCATCGCCTTTGGCTTTGTTAAACTCAGGTCGACGGAATAGCCATTGGCGGAGTTTGCACCACGTTCCATTGCGACTGCTATCGCGCTTTCAAGTCGGACTGAATTGCGACCAATGATCACAAGATTGGCTTTTTGCTGAGCTGCCTCCATGACCAATTGCAGCCCCAGTCCGGACGTGCCGCCGCAGACAGCGACATTGCGTCCGGTCCACGGTCCGACAGATTTCATGCACAAGGTTCCTGTTGAAAAAATTACATTACGTGTTTCTCAGCCTTAAGTGCTGGGATTCTATACCTGTCATCCTCGTTTTATCCTCGTTCCCAGGCTCCTGCCTGGGAACGCACTGCCTTGGAGGCTCCGCCACCCGCGTTTCTGCCTCTCAATATCCTATTGTCGTGCGCGGTTGCGAACGAGGGTCATTGGTTGCCCCCCTTTAAGCGAGCGTCGGGTTTGCTCTCCGCAAGTCTACCATTCTCCTCCAAAAATCAAATCGCGTTACTGCCATAGCCAAAGGATCCCAAAATCTGGACAATACCGCGAGAGTCTGCCAATGGCTTGCAGACACAATCTTCTTTTCAAAGCATTGATACGAAAACGAATGTCACGAAACACGCTTAACGAAGCCCGGACCAAGATAATCGCCACGGTTGGCCCTGCTTGCGAGGACGAAGCTATTCTGGCAGAGCTTGTGGTTCATGGTGTTGACATTTTTCGAATCAACGCGGCCCACGGTACTCAAACGGACTTTGCTCGAGTCATGGGCAAAATCCAACGGGTGCGCTTGATAACCGGTTTCCCCGTCGGCGTTTTGCTCGATTTAGCAGGCCCGAAGATCCGTCTAGGAAAATTGTTGCAAGATCCATTGGAGGTTGACGTTGGAACTGAATTGACCTTTATACGCGGCGATGTTCCAGGTTCACCGACCGAGCTGACAAGCAACTACCCAAAGTTAGTCGATGAGTTGAGCATCGGTAATCCGGTCATGTTGGCAGACGGTATGATTTCGATGCATGTTGTCGACAAACAACGTGACCGCGTTCGATGTTTGGTCTCGGTCCGGGGAACCATTCGGTCCAAGCAGGGGATCAATTTGCCAGGTACTTCACTCTCCGTTTCCTCCATGCGACCCGAGGACGTGGACAACGCTTTGTGGGCCGCAAAGAACGAAGTCGACTTCATTAGCCTCTCCTTTGTCCGCTCCGCTCAAGATGTTTCGTCGCTCAAGAATCTGCTCGCCTCCATGGATGCTCAAGCCTTGGTGATCGCAAAAATCGAAAAACGCGAAGCCTTGGAATGCCTGGAAGATATCGTTGATGCTGCCGACGGAGTCATGGTTGCGCGAGGGGATCTGGGGGTTGAAATTGATGTAGCGGATACCCCCGTTGCCCAAAAGAGGATTATTCAGGTCTGCCGCGAACGACTCAAACCGGTCATCGTGGCCACTCAAATGTTAGAAAGCATGCATCACAATCGTCGGCCTACCCGAGCTGAAGCCAGCGACGTGGCGAATGCGAT
>JANLUJ010000138.1:0-4030 GCA_031363425.1 Pirellula sp. | reverse complement strand
CCAAGAGAGACCAGACCTGTTTGCGCTTGACGTTCGTAAACGAACCCCTCTTCATCATTGCGTAGTTGAAATAGATGAAAGACTCGCGGCTGATGGGGCAGTGATCCAGCCAATCGACAAGAACGAAGTGGAATACACTCTCCGAGAATTATTTGAAACAGGCATCCGCTCTATTGCGATTTGCTTATTGCACTCGTACTTGAATCCAGTGCACGAGCTTGTGGTCGAAGAAATTGCAATGCAAGTTGGCTTCACTTGCGTTTGCGTGAGTTGTCAAGTTTCCTCGAGGATGAAGGCAGTACTTCGATCGGAGACGGCTTTGGTGGACGCTTATCTAACTCCGATTGTGCGAGGTTATCTAGCTCGCGTCTCGAACGAGTTTGGCTTAGATCAAAACCGCAGGATGCGGGTCATGACCAGTAGCGGAGGGCTCGTCGCAGCCAATTTGTACCGGGGAAAAGATAGCGTTTTATCGGGGCCAGCTGGGGGCGCAATCGCTATTGAGGCCTTAGCGAACGCGATGAACGAGCCTCGCTGTATAGGACTCGATATGGGTGGTACGAGCACCGACGTATGTCGCATTGATGGCAAGTTACAAATGGAACATGAATCGATAAAAGCTGGCGTGCGCATGTCGGTGCCAACGCTGGCAATTCATACCGTTGCCGCAGGAGGAGGGAGTGTTTGTTGGTTTGATGGAGTTTCTTTACGTGTTGGCCCTCAAAGTGCCGGGGCAGACCCCGGACCCGCATGTTATGGTCGAGGTGGACCATTAACCGTCACCGATCTAAATCTATTATCTGATCGCATCGACGCGAAAACGTTTCCCTTTCCCCTGGACAAAGCAGCAGCGAATCAAAAGCTCAATGTCGCCCTGACTCAGTTGAATTCGGTTGCTGGAAATGCGCAAACACAAATGACGCCCATTCAACTGATTGAGGGGTTTCGGCGAATTGCGAACGAAAAAATGGCTGCCGCGGTTCGAAGTATCTCGATAGCCCAGGGCGCTGATCCGAGACAACATGCGTTGGTCGGGTTCGGGGGCGCAGCTGGACAGCATCTTTGTGAGATAGCTGAACTTTTGGGTATGACCCATGTTATCGATCCGCCACATGCGGGTTTGCTTAGCGCGCTCGGAATTGGAATGGCGTCGATTAAACGCACGCTCTTCAGACCGATCTATCAATCAATCGATACGATTACTGTTTTCGAAATAGCTAGGCTACAAGCTGATTTATGCCAGTCGGCTTCTCTTGAGTTCAGTTGCGAAGGCATTGATCGAAGCCAATTCGTGGCATCTTTCGAAGTCGAACTTAGATATGCTGGCGCCGAAGGCACAATCATGGTCGACGTCATGGACATGCATACCGTGGTCGACGATGACTTCTCTGCCGCATGTTCTAAACGATTCCATGACCTCCATCGAAATCGCTACGGTTACGCCTGCGATGGCAAGGGGATTGAAGTCGTTTTGATCAAGGGTGAGTTCAGTTCCCACACCGACAATCCTCGATTCAAAATCGAATCCGTAGATGCGTATGAAAGCCCGGCTCGGCCGAATCGGTTTTCATCGTACGGTTTTTTTCTCCGACAGAACCTGTTGCCGGGGCAGTCCGTTGCTGGACCAGCCTTGATCGTGTCGAACGGCAGCACAACCTCTATCCCATTGTCATGGAATGCGAATGTCTTGTCGGATCGAACGCTATCCATTCGACGCTCAATGGCGAAGTCCTCCAGTTCGATTCAATTGGAAAAAGACTATCGAGTCGACTTGGTCGACCCGATACTTAGAGAAGTCATCGCACAACGTATTGCAGCCATCGCGGAACAAATGGGGATCGTGCTGGAGCAAACTGCAATGAGCGTAAACGTCAAAGTCCGGCGTGATTTTAGTTGTGCGGTGTTTGCCTCCAATGGCGATCTGATTGCCAATGCGCCTCACGTGCCTGTCCATTTGGGGGCAATGAGTGAAACCATCCGCTGTTTGCGTCGGCTGTTTCCTTTCATGGAGCCGGGCGATTGCTTTGTGACGAATGATCCCTACCAAGGTGGCTCGCATCTACCTGATATCACTGTAGTAACACCCGTCTTTTCGGAATGGACTCGAGAGAATGGCGGTCCTGAATTTTTTGTGGCTTGCCGCGCGCATCACGCAGAAATCGGTGGCGTATCGCCAGGCTCCATGGCCCCCACTTCAACGCGACTTGGCCAGGAAGGGGTAGTCATTCCCCCAATGCATCTAGTTCAGCGAGGGGTCGATCGATCGATTGAGGTTGAAATGCTGCTGCGAAACAGCAAGTACCCTTCGAGGTCAGTAAGGGAAAACATGGCGGACTTGTCAGCACAACAGGCGGCGAACCAATGCGGTGTTTCAGCCATGCATGAGCTCACTAAACTCTATGGCATTGAATTGGTTACTCGCTATCTTGAGTACATTCAACAAGCATCTGAGGCCAAGACCCGTCTTTGGATTCGATCGTTGCCAGGCATCCCTTTTTGCTTTAGCGACAAGATGGACGATGGAACTTGCATTTCCGTGCGACTGCAAAAGTGTTCGGATCCTCAAGACCGACCTATCCTTCGAATTGATTTTGAAGGCACGGGCCCAAAAAGCAAAGGAAACCTCAACGCAAATCCAGCCATTGTTACGGCGGCAGTCATGTATGTCATTCGATGCGCTTTAGCCGATTCGCTGCCTCTCAATTCCGGAGTCCTACGGTGCATAGACCTAATAGTTCCCGAAGGCATTCTCAATCCAGAATGCGTCGGCGATCGTGAAGAATGGCCCGCCGTAGCGGGTGGTAATGTTGAAACAAGTCAACGAGTCGTCGATTGCCTTCTAGGCGCCATGGGTTTGGCTGCAGCCAGCCAAGGCACCATGAACAATTTCTTGTTCGGAGATTCAGGGTTCGGTTACTACGAGACAATTGGGGGCGGAACAGGAGCCACGGTCGATGCCGACGGTGAAGATGCTGTCCATTCGCACATGACCAACACACGATTGACGGACGTAGAAGTCCTTGAAAGACGATATCCAGTTCGCCTCATCAAATTTAAAATCCGCAAAGATAGCGGTGGCAGCGGCAGGAAATCAGGTGGAAACGGGTTGACCCGTCAAGTGCTTGCATTGCGACGACTAGAAGTCTCGTTGGTAACTAGCCGGAGAAACTCCGCTCCATTCGGACTACGGGGTGGATCGGACGGAAAACCAGGAGAAAACTGGCTTATTCGACGCGATGGCACGCGAGCTCGACTAGGGAGCTCAGTTCAATTGTCGATTGAGCCGGGTGATAGCATTTTGATCGAAACGCCCGGCGGCGGGGGGATGGGCGAGGTACCACCTCACTGATATTGCGTCATGCGCCGGGAAATAAGACACTCGCTTGGCAGAGGTCGATTGGGTGCGAGTACGACGCTTGCGTGAACCGGTCAAAAATACAGAAGGATCTGTTGATAAATGTTACATCTAAAATGGTTTGGGCTGGCAATTACCTGTTTCCTTTTGCATTTGCAAATTGTCTCGAACGTATTTGCCAGTTCCACTGGTGATTGCATCGCGATCGAGTTTATGGCCGATGGAAGCCAACCATGCCAGGAAATGCATCGCACGACCGATCAAGCCATACGAGACGGTTGGGTTGTTCGGAGGATTGATACCAAAAGTGAGCCCCACGTTGCAATGCGTTGGCATATTGCAAACGTTCCGACGACGGTGCTCGTACGAAACGGACGGGAGGTCGACCGCATCCTTGGCCCAATTGCGTATGCTGAACTTCAGAAACGGCTTACCGCAGCTTCCTCGATTGACAGCGTTCGCAATAGTTTAGAGAGACATCGAGATCGAACGGACAATGAACCGGTCGTGCGAGGTCAATCTCCATTCAATATGCTACCGTTAGCCGGTGCTGTCGCGTTGTCGTCGCGTAGCAACCAAAACTATACGCCTGGAGCCGCTAGTGATCCACAAGGTGCTACAGTGCGGATCCGTGTCGAGGAGCCTCGGCATGAATCGGTTGGCACAGGTACGATC
>JANLUJ010000125.1:0-2691 GCA_031363425.1 Pirellula sp. | reverse complement strand
AAGCGATCGATTTAGTTGGACACGGTCGAAGCCCCGGCCGACGCGGCTGCATCGATTCTTACGACCAGTTGCTGGATGATGTTAGCCTTAGCTTGCGGCATTCGATCGAAAATTTTCCGAGAGTTCCACAGTTCTTATTTGGCCAAAGTATGGGCGGAAACTTGGTGCTCAACTTAGCATTGCGTCGCCCACTCGAAATCGAATCTGCAAACGGACTGATCGTCGGCTCACCGATGTTGCGTGCTCAGGCAATGCCCAAGGAACGAGTCATGGATGCAGGTCGTTGGCTTGCAACAAAGATACCCAACTGGCGTATCAAGGCGCCAATGGTCGCAGCGAAATTGAGCGCCGATCGTCGGGCTCAGGACGCCTACCTTCGTGACCGCTGGGTACATCGCGCCATGTCGCTGCGGCTGGCCGCAAATCTAGTGGACAGTGGTCAATGGGCACTCGACAACGCAAGTTTACTGCAATTGCCAACACTGCTGATGCACGGCTCCGAAGATACCCTCACGAGTCCGAAGGCCTCCCAAACATTTGCGGAGGCATCCAATGGAAAAGCCATGTTTAAGCTTTGGGCCGGTTGTCGTCACGATCTACATGACGAACTGCAACGTGAGCGAGTCTTCGACTACATGACTCGATGGATGAAGCAGCGATGCGTAACGACCTTTAAGATTGCTCGCCCATTGGTTGTAGAGGCGGCGTAGGTCACAACGACTATTCGATGAACGTGGATGTCTGAACATTTTCGCCACCATTGGGGCTTACAAGTGCATCAAGGACCGCTTGAGGGACATTAATTGGGATCCGCATCGATTCCCCATCTACAGTCATTGCCGTAAAGCTGCTTTTGTGCAGTCCTCCTACGTCGACCATCGGCTTGTTACCAACTCGGAAACTGCGACCCAAATCAATATCGCCGGGTGCGATCCATAGGGTGTTGTTCTTCGTTTCGACAAGCAGCAGCGTTGGTTTGTCAATGTTTTTTGGAGACATCGGGCCAGCCGGTGGAAACAACGTACCGGCCCCGGTGATCAAAACATAGTTTGTTTCGTTGTTGATCGATGCATCCGGTGAACTGGGACTTGCAAATTCAGAAGGCATTGAACGATGTAAGTTGGCGTTTGCAGGACTATCCCAAGGTTGCTTCAAATCGATTCGTTTGTATAGGTCCTCGTACCCCATGAATGGAAGAATGAGTACCCGCCATGAGTACAATGGCTTACCTTGTGAATTGAAAACAACGGGTGTCGGATACGTGCCATAACGATCCGAATATGCATTAAGGGCTGAGGCAATCGCTTGCATATTATCCAGATCTTGCCGTTGAGCAGATCGCTCGATATTCTGCCGTATTTGCGGCCATAGAAAAGCCACCACTGTCGCGCTAATAAAAACTAAAAAGGCAACGACGGCTGCGCCAATCATCGCGGGCATCCACCCCATTTTTTTTGCAGCCGATTTGCTCTTCTTTGATTTTATGGGGGCATCAACCGCCGGAACCAGCACGCCCTGAGCATTGAAATGCGGCATCGCGACCTGTTTACCGCAATTGACGCAGGGCCCAGTTTGCCCAGCAAATTTGTCGTGCACCTTGGTTCTGTTGTGGCAATGAGGGCAAACAAATTCAAAGGGCATGGAAGATCGGCCTAACGCTTGACGCCAATAAACTGATAGTAGGGGGTCTTGAGAAAGGGTAAATAAGGGATTCGAGCTCTGAGTTCATTGAGCATGGACGTATCCAATCTGTTTTGCAAGTAGGGGATGTGATCCGCACTTGGAAACACGTTATCTGTAGCAAACCATGTTGGCCAGAATGAGCGCGTGGACCAGCCATGTCTTTTCAATCCCTCAGCCGCAAACTTGCGCGAAACATAAAAATCTACAACTCCAAGCTTTCCACCAGGTTTGAGGATTCTTACTGCGTTGTCGATGGCCGCAAACCAATCGGGAATCATGGTTAGCGAATACGAAAAAGTAACAACGTCGGCACTTCCCTCTGGCGGCGTCCAGGCCGTGGCATCACCAGTAACAGCTTCTACGTTTTTCCAACCATGCCGTTCGCACCTTTTTTTGACGATCCCTAGAAGCGATGTCGCTAAATCGACAACGTAGATCTTTGGAATTTCAGAAATGTTCGGACCGATGAATTCCAAATTTGCTCCAGTCCCTCCGCCAAAATCCACCCAAACTCCCGGCTTCGATTGGCCAAGCGTTTGATAGACGTGTTCACGTCCCTGAAGCAATCGCTTTCGAAAGTCGTCATAGCCTTCGGCTTGTCCGGAGTAAAAACTTTCCATTCGTTGCGCGTGATCCTTGCCGCGAACAGGCCGAAGAACCAAATGGTAAAGTATCTTTAGGTCATTTCGAATGGACATTGAGCAAGTCTCTTTAGGTTTTCGAATCCATCGAGCCAGACGGTTTGTTAGATCGCGTCATTGCATACCTCAATGATCTATTTTGCAAGCATAAGATGAATTCAGGCTAAGTCTATCGGCAGTTTGCAATGTACCGTATTTGTAAATTTGAGCCTGAGGCGCTAGCCGATTTCTCTGGCATTGATCGGCTAGCGCCTCAGGCTCAATTGGTAGGATCCAGCCTGCCGCTCGCCTAAAAAGAAATGGCGAGGAACTCGTGGGAAGCGTCCATTGCTCGCACTCGAATGGCCAATGTTATTCGAGTACGATG
>JANLUJ010000110.1:0-2827 GCA_031363425.1 Pirellula sp. | reverse complement strand
TCCGTGAAAGCCATGCATCGTCTAATCATGCAGAGCGAGACGTACCAGCAGTCTTCACGATCGCATGACTCGCAAGCAAACGAATTGCTTACGCATTTCCCTAGAAGACGGTTGAGCGCCGAAGAGATTCGCGATTCGATCCTGTTGGTAAGCGGCGAATTGGATCGTGAACCTGCCATGGAACACCCGTTCCCGTCGCCACTAAGTTTTGGCTTCACGCAACATGGCCCATTTAGCGCTGTGTACGAACACAACAAGCGTAGCATCTACCTCATGACCCAGCGACTTAAACGCCATCCGTTTCTAGCTCTATTCGACGGACCCGATCCGAACGCTTCGACACCGGATCGGTTGGGGACCACCGTACCCACACAAGCGTTGTTCTTTCTAAACGATCCGTTCGTGCATGCAAAATCGGAAGCATGGGCGAGAAGATTGAGGGCCAGCCATGCGATCGAGTCTCAGCAGATTGACCATGCGTTTCTAATCGCATACTCTCGCACAGCCACGGAGAAAGAGAAAACAGATGCCTCTGCTTTTCTAGCAGCATATCGAACGGAATTGACATCGCTAGGCAAAGACGATATCGACAATCTCGCTCTCGCTGGGCTGTTGCGTACCCTAATTGGAAGCAATGAATTCCTTCATGTGGACTGAAAACCTACGATGACCACGAACAGACTTTATGACCTTTCACGTCGCGGCGCGGTACGATCCATGATCGGTGGTTCGATGCTCCTGCCTGGGATTGTGTCTGAGTTGTTGGCAGAAGAGGGTGCTTCGAATTTGGCCGACCCGCTGGCACCTAAGCCAACGCATTTCCCTGCCAAGGCCAAACGTGTCATTTTTCTCTTCATGAGCGGTGGAGTTTCTCATGTTGATTCTTGGGATCCGAAGCCCAAGCTCTTTGCAGACTCGGGCAAGACGATACCGGTCAATGAGTTCCAAGGGCGCAAGGGGCAATTCAATATGTTTCTGAAGCGCCCGCAGTGGGAATTCCAATCGCATGGCCAGTCTGGGATTGAGGTCAGTTCGTTGTTTCCGCACATGGCTGAATGCGTTGATGACATGTGCGTTATTCGTTCGATGAAGTCCGATCACACCAACCATTACGAGGCAACGCTTGGCATCCATACGGGCTCGTTTACGTTCGCGCGGCCGAGCCTTGGGTCATGGCTTAGCTACGGACTCGGTACCGTCAATCGCAACCTACCTTCTTTCGTGGTGATCGCACCGCACTCACCCTATGCTGGCGGCCAGGTCTGGGGCAGCGATTTCCTGCCTGGATCGCATCAGGGTACCTTGGTGGTTCCCGGTCCAGAGCCTGTTTCCAACATTCAGCGTCGCGCGCCAAGTAGTAGGCTACAAGAGCTAGAACTCGCCGCAATGGCACGAATGAACCAACAGCACTTCGAGTCACGCAACATCGATGGGCAGCTTGCGGCAAGGATGACTTCGTTCGAAACGGCGTTCGGCATGCAGTCAGAGATGCCGGAGGTTTTCGACCTATCGAAAGAGAGCGATGAGACCTTGGCGCTATATGGACTTCAACGCGGGAGCACCAGCGGCTTTGCGTGGCAGTGTCTCGTAGCTCGGAGGTTAGCTGAACGAGGAGTTCGGTTTGTTGAGTTAATTGATGTTGGCTCGTCGAACAATTGGGACGCCCACGGTGACATGATGACGCATGCGCCATTGGCCAAGAATGTCGATCAACCAGTGGCTGGATTACTTCGAGATCTAAAGCGTCGAGGCATGCTTGAAGATACTTTGGTGGTATGGACCAGTGAGTTTGGACGAACTCCGTTTAATGCGGCCGCTGGGGCAGCCGGCCGCGAACATCACCATTGGGTTTTTTCCTCGTGGTTAGCTGGTGCAGGCGTTAAGCCGGGCATTACCTATGGGGAATCGGACGAATATGGCATCGATGTGGCCAAGGATCCCGTCCATGTTCACGACTTTCATGCCACCATATTGCACTTAATGGGATTGGACCACGAGCGATTGACATACCGGCATACTGGCCGCGACTATCGACTAACAGACGTTGCGGGCCATGTTGTAAAAGAGATTCTTGTGTAGCTACGGATTTGCACTGTTTAGCCTGGAGCAGAATAATCTTAGCCTGGAGCAGAATAATCCAGCAGGTCATGCCTGCGGTATTTTTTGAATCCCACCCGCTTGCCCGGTGGATCGTTTAGGCTTTTTGGCTACTCAGGCAGAGCCTAACTCGATCGTTCAGTGCCACAAAACATGCAATCAATGGCACCATAGTCATTTCACTATCAGAGCAGGTCGATCTTTGAGTAGGTCAACATAGTCTCGCGCGACATGGATGATTTCTTGATTGTAGAAATCGGCAACGAAAACGTGGCCTCGCTCGGCTTTTGAATCGAGATACTGTTCCCTTACTTTTTCTGACGTCAAATCGCTGCGGCGGGCCTTGTACTGCAACTCATTGAGAGACACTGTTTCGTGTTCCTTTTGTTTGACAAATGCGTCCATTTCTAACTGTAGCAACGCGAACTCCCGATTCTCGGCAACTCTCTTGTCGGCGGCTTGTTGTAATTCGATCGTAATTGAGTTGTCTACCATTTCGTACCTCCGATGTTTCGTCGCCGCCACAGAGTCGCGAGGCAACGCATAGTCCAGATCGCTTTCGGAAATATCCAACTTTGACGTGAGCGATGGCAGCACGACATCGGACGCGACGCCAACAAGTTGCGTCGAACTGCCATCCGGTCGATAAAACTGCTGAATCGTTAGTTTCAGAGCACCATAGGGTTTTGCTGGCTCTGGTCCCAATGGGTCTGGCACAATGTCTACGATC
>JANLUJ010000097.1:0-3979 GCA_031363425.1 Pirellula sp. | reverse complement strand
GGAGAAGGTGGGCTGCGCGTATTTGACATTGCCTTCATCGATCACAAAGCGTTTTCAGAGCGGATCACTACGGCTCCCGTTTCGCCGCTTGGCCAAAAGCTTTATGTACGGACCAAGTTCGCAACCGCCGTCGCTGCCCCGACGACGATCGCTCCTGATCCCACACGGACGCATCGCCCTGAAAACTTTGAAACCCCCGTGCATCCGCTCTATGCATACATCTACGTAACCGACAAGTATGAGGGGCTCGTGATGGTCAGCGCCGCTACCTTGCTGGATGGAAACCCAACCAACAATTTCTTAAAGCGTGACGTGACTTTCAATCCCAACGGAATTTTATGCGGTGCCAAGGCAATTACGATTGCAGGTCAGTATGCGTATATCTGCTGCGATGCTGGTTTAGCTGTTGTGGACCTGAGCGACCCAAAGAATCCATCGCTCGTTTCCATCGTTGGGCACGACGTATTAAAGCATCCGAAAAGCGTTGCGGTCCAGTTTCGTTATGCGTTTGTTTGCGATGAAGAAGGTGTCAAGGTCTTCGACGCGACCGAGCTCGGCTTCCCACAACATGTTCATACCATTCACCTACAAGAGGCGAATAGCATATACCTTGCAAGGACATATGCATACGTAGCAGGGGGCCATGATGGCCTGATAATTCTCGACATTACCAACCCCGCGGCCGCATTGGTCGATCAAGTGTATAACGCTGGCGGATTGATCAATGACACGCACGATGTGAAGCTTGGCATCACCAACGTGAGTCAGTTTGCATACGTTGCCGACGGCAAGAATGGTTTGCGGGTGGTTCAATTGACGAGTCCCGAGTTGCCAGGCAACGATGGCTTTTCACCACGGCCCAATCCCTGTTTGATCGCCACTCGCAAGTTGCCCAAAGAGGGGCATGCGCTATGCGTTTCACGCGGCGTCGACCGAGATCGAGCAGTGGACGAATCTGGCAATCAAATCGCGGTCTTTGGGCGCATTGGAGCAAGGCCACTAAACAAAGAGGAAGCGACACGCATGCACCGTCGCAAAGACGGCAGCCTTTATCAAGTCAGCGATGATCCGTTCGATAGTCGCACCTATGCATACCCAGAAACTCTTCGCAAATACTTTCAGCCAGCCAGAGCTGCGGAGAAGCGCAAACTCGAAGATACCAATGCGATTGCAAGGTAGCGGAACGCGTCAGCGAATGCCTTCAACATGAGCCGCGGGCGCTAGCCGCGTTACGGTTTTCCTTCTCAATACGAGTATCGCGGCTCAGGTTGGATCAAGAAATGGATTCAATGACGTAGCGGAACGCGCCTTCACCTTAAACCGCGGGCGATGACATCGCAACGGTTTCCCTTATTAGTTATGGTGGTCGCAGCTAGCGCCCGCGGCTCAAGTTAGATTAAAGTGAGGTTTCAATGTCGTAGTTGAACGCGTCAAGCGTTTCGATCTCCGCCCTGCTACAATTGCCGTTTCAGAAGATTCGTCTCCGAACGCCAATTTTTGAAACCATGCCCAACGATCCATTTGCAACGCAATCATCCGACGATCCATTTCCAACCCGTGCCTCGGCAGAACCTGCTGCATTACCTCCGTTGATTGGCCGATTTCGCGTCGAGAGGATTCTCGGCCAAGGTGGATTTGGATTTGTTTACCTGGGCCTTGACGAGCAGTTGCAACGCAAGGTCGCCATTAAGGTCCCGAGACCTCAGTTCGTAGAACGATCAGAAGATCGCGAGATTTACCTCAAGGAAGCTCGGACGGTCGCGGGACTTGAGCATCCCAACATCGTGCCCGTTCACGAAGCGGGCAGCTCTCCTGAGTTTCATGTTGGCCAAGCGAAAGTCCGACCGCTATTCCAGTGCCAAGGATCTTGTGGATGACTTAAGAGCTTTTTCGGAGTCAACATCATTCGATCCGAAGTCCGTGCAGTCCCTGCGACCAATAGACGCGATGACACCCGATTCCAACGTCACCAAGAAACCGAACTCGGATGCGACACCGCTTGCCACGACACCATCGTCGGGTTCACGGTCATTGATGATCGTGCCCAAAGGCCTGCGATCGTTTGATCATCGGGACGCGGATTTCTTTTTGGAGTTGTTGCCGGGCGCGCGCGATCGGGATGGGCTACCTGAGTCTGTTGGCTTTTGGAAATCACGCATCGAAGAGCGAGATGCGGATCAGACGTTCGCAGTTGGATTGGTTTACGGACCATCTGGTTGCGGCAAGTCATCGATGATTAAAGCAGGGCTTCTGCCGAGACTTGCACCAGATATATCAAGAGGCAGCGAGATCAGTATTGCGAGCTATGTTGCCACAGGCAGGTTCGGATATCAAAGGACACAAACGCTCGACCAATGAGCTTCGAGCCGCATGTGGTTATGACAATCGTAAACGGGATTTCGATGACTTGATTCGGATCTTGGATAGTGAGTTGCGATTGATAACGCCAGCGGATATCTCTGAGCCGCAGGCGCAAGCCGCGACTACTCCCGAAACAGACTCCAGTCCCCACTCAGATTCATCCTCAAATCGCCTCCCCCTGAAATCCTCTGAACCATCAAGTTCCCTCTCCCCGAATTCCTCTGCATCCTCCGGTTCCCTCTCCCCGAGGGAGAGGGTTAGGGTGAGGGCTGCGGCAAATGACAAAGCAATTGATTCGAACGTTGACAAGCACTCAACCCTCACCCCCAGCCCCTCTCCCAAAAGGAGAGGGGAGCAAGAAGTTCGTTGGGGGGCAAGCACCCAATACCAACTCACGCACGACTACCTCGTCCCATCGCTTCGCGATTGGCTAACTCGCAAACAACGTGAGACCCGCAGAGGGCGAGCGGAGTTGAAACTCGCGGAGCGCGCCGAGACTTGGAACAGGCTACGTGAGAATAGGCAACTGCCAAATTTTTTGGAATGTTTAACAATCTGCTTGTTTACCGATCGTAAAAAATGGACTGAATTACAATGTTCAATGATGAAGCGAGCGACAAAAATCTATTTTTACAGATCGGCTTTAGCGGCCATCGTAATTGCATTCATTGCTTCAATAGCGCTTAATCATCTTTTTTGGTTGATGAAATTTTATGACTTCTTAATAGAGAACTTCTGACAATTCCTAGTACGATTTGATACCCAAGCTCAACGTCTCTATTCATCGATCGAGCACGCAACCAGCCCGGTCCAGCCTTTTGATGGCATGCCCTTGTTGAGCCGCGGGCGCTAGCCGCGTTACGGTTTCGATTCAAATGAAGTTGGACGCGGCTAGCTCCTGCGGCTCACGTCGCAAAATCGAACGATTGATTCGGATGCTGGCAGCATCCGCCACGGTCGGTTCACCGTCGCCATTCATCGATCAAGCAAGCTACCAATCCAGTCCAGCCTGTTTGGTGGCATGCGCCGAGTCCTTCGCCGGTATCGGCGTGGAAGTATTCGTGAAACATAAGACATCCCGCCAATGAGGATCGGATTGCATCACTTCGCGATTGCCAAAGATGGGACGGTTGCCTTTTTCGTCACGAGTAAACATCGATATCATGCTGTCCGCATAACCATTTGCCATTCCCATCAACGTGGTGCTTGTCTCCAGTTGATTGGTTGACAGATCTGGGACATTGCATGGTAGCGTTTCAGCCGGCGCAATGGGCACCTGAAATACTTCACCATAAACCTTGGCCAGTTTTCGCAATGACTCAATCATCAAAAACGACGTGGGAAACCAAATCGGGCCACGCCAATTTGAGTTTCCTCCTTTGATGCTAAACTCCGTTTCGCCCGGCTCATACCGAACTACTTGCCCTGCAAACTCATACGGCTTGCCTTCGTGGAATCGATACAAGCTCCTCAAACCGAATGCACTTCTGAATTCGTTCGGGTCCCACATGCGTTGCAAGATTCCCTGCAACTGCTTCTCTGAAAACAGGGAGAGCAAATGCACTACGCCAGTGTCGTTTTCTCTCGTTGTCAAACAGGGTTTTGCAATTGCCGATCT
>JANLUJ010000039.1:0-3393 GCA_031363425.1 Pirellula sp. | reverse complement strand
TGCCGAGCGAATACGTCATAACTCGGCAGGAGCCTCGCCCTCCCGGCCAATGAATTTACAGATTTCCAACGTGGGAAAGCCTACTTGGTCGATTGGCGATCAGTTGCACACGCAAGTTTCGTGTTGCAGTTTAAAGAGTCGTTTTACGCTAAATATTAGTAAAGCGAAAGGTTTGTTTGTGGAGAGTAAGTTGATTTGGTCCGGCAATTGCAGTTGCATGGATGTGGTGCGGCGATCGCCGCTACATTCAGGAGCCAACACAATTCAAGGAATCACGTAATGGAACTCAATTCAATCTTATCCATTGTCGCCGGAACGAAGAATGCAAAAGATCGCCGGATTGTAATTATGAACTCATGGTCTGATGAGGAAAAAGAAGAGCGACGCAAAACTGCCGTTGAAATGCAAGTTCGGCTTACCTCTCTTATTTCCATGGCGAAGCATAAGACCAATCGCGTCGGAAGAGTGCTTGAATTGGCGTCTTAATTGGTCTATCCGGTTTTGCCGTGGTTTATGTCCTTTCTTTGAAGAGTGAGAATGTGATCCAGCCCAATTGACGGGCCATTCAAGTAATCGATGCAGAAACTTTGGTCAGAGTCGTTGAGCCCTACGGATCTGTGGCGAGAAATGCTATTATCGGAGATCGCGATTGCATGCAAGCATGCGATTGGTTCCGTTTGGTTTGAACTCGAGCACGATTTGCTAAGGGGAAGTTGGGCGTGAGAAGACAATTGGGTTGTTGGAAGACGGATGCAGGACCATTTGCGTTTCGAGTTTGGGCACCACATGCTGAGGCGGTATCCGTCTTAGGCGATTTCAACGAGTGGGATTGGTCTAAAAACCAGATGGCCTCGGAGGAATCGGGTTATTGGTACGCCGTTGTTGAGAATGCCATTTTTGGGCAACAATATCGCTTTGGCATTGTCAACGGCGAAAAACAGTTTACTCGAATCGACCCGTATGCCATTGCTGTGACAAACTCAGTTGGGAATGGAATTATCACCGATTTATCGTTCGACTGGGGAGCGATTGAATTTCGTGCATCGCCCAAAAACGAATTGGTCATTTACGAAATGCACATCGGGACTTTCAACGTCCAGAAGGAAAAGAAACCGGCGACGCTGGATGACTGCATTCACCGCATGGATTATCTTGCCAAGCTTGGAATCAACGCCATCGAGTTAATGCCGTGCGCTGAATTTGCTGGGGATTATTCATGGGGCTATAATCCAGCCCATCTTTTTGCAGTAGAGCAAGCATACGGTGGCCCGCTTGCACTCAAACGGTTCGTCAAAGCGGCGCACGAAAGGGGGATCGCGGTTCTTCAAGATGTTGTCTACAACCATTTTGGCCCGAGTGATTTACCGACTTGGCAATTTGATGGGTGGTCCGAAAACAACAAGGGAGGCATCTATTTTTACAACGATTGGCGAAGCACGACACCTTGGGGCGATACCAGGCCTGATTATGGCCGACAGGAAGTACGAGATTTGATTGTTGACAATGCCCGTTTCTGGCTCGACGAGTTCAAGATCGACGGGTTGCGATTTGATATGACATTGTTCATCCGTCACGTCAATGGCAGCGGTGATCCAGGCGGAGAATTACCAGACGGTTGGAGTTTGACTCAAGCGGTCAACGATATGGTTCACCAGGACTTTCCGGGTCGGATTACGATTGCCGAAGACTTGCAGAACAACGATTGGTTGACGAAACCCGTTAGCGAGGGAGGAGCTGGCTTTGATTTGCAGTGGGATGCTCAGTTTGTCCATCCCGTTCGCAAATGCATGATCGCAAATGACGATATTGAACGATCCATCGACGCGATTAAGTCGGCTGCTTTCGCACGATACAATGGAGATTCGTTCCAAAGAGTTATCTTTAGCGAATCACATGATGAAGTTGCCAATGGAAAGGCGAGAGTTCCAAGCGAAATTGAACCTGGTTCTCCGGATGGCTGGTACGCACGCAAACGATCAACTTTGGCTGCCGCGCTAGGCTTAACTGTCCCTGGCGTGCCAATGTTATTTCAAGGACAGGAACTATTGGAAGACGAGTGGTTCCGAGATACCGATCCAATTGAATGGTTTCGTACTCTTACTTTTACTGGCATCCACTTGATGTACCGCGATCTCATCGCTTTGCGGCGCAATTTGGCGGGCGAATCGCTTGGGCTTTCCGGCAGTGGCTTGTCCGTGATTTATGAACACAAAGAGTCCCTCGTTTTGGTTTATCATCGTTGGGCCAATGGAGGTCCTAAAGATGACGTGGTCGTACTACTTAACTTGAGTCATGAAGTGCGTGAAAGGATTCCTGTTTGCCTGCCAAGGTTAGGGCGATGGCAAATTCGATTTAATTCGGACTGGTCGGGCTATAGCGACGATTTCGATAACATTAATCTCGAAAGCCAACTCGATGCGGTCTCGATGGATGAGCCACTGTTATTCAGCTTAGCTCCATATAGCCTTCAAATTCTTGTCTATTTGGGAAAAGAGGAATAAGCCTTTGTGGAGAAAACCTAAGGCGTTCAATAAATTACGAATTATTTTGGATTATTCGTTCGCCCCAAATGGTACTCTTTACATGACGTTCAGCAATGGAGCGTTGGACGGTAACTTCGGATGACTCAATTGAAAGTGGCTCGGCGTTTGCTGAGAAACTGGTAACTAAGTAAGCCGACGCGGTGGAACCCTTAATAAGGGGGCTCACTTCGTCGGCTTTTTTTATGCTTGGGCGAGCGGCAGACTGAAAACTACCTGCCAAGAGTTCCAATGGGAGAACGAGGCTCCTGCCGAGTTTGGGTTTGGTTCGGCAGGAGCCTCTCCCTCCCGGTATAAACGATACTGCCGCTCGCCTTAAGACGTTTTCGAATCACCATTGCCGGGGAGCTGTCCGAAGCAGTTCGCCGTCGAGTACTGAAATTTAGACTCTCACGACTATGCCAAATTCATTTCCACAACCATTGGTCGAAGAAATTGAGAATTATGCTCAAAACATCGTTGATACGGTCCGAGAACCTCTGCTAATTTTGGACGCAACTCTCCGCGTTCGATCGGCAAACAGGGCTTTTTATCAGACTTTTCAAGTCTCGGCAGCGGAAACAGAGGGGCGTCTGATCTACGAACTGGGTAATGGCCAGTGGGACATTCCGGATCTCCGAACCCTGCTCGAGGACATAGTGCCCAAGAGCTCCGTGTTCAATGACTTTGAACTCGAACATACGTTCCCATCCATCGGTCGCCGGATCATGCTGCTTAACGCTCGCAAATTAGAGGCAGGACAGCATGGTGAATTACTCGTTTTAGCGATGGAAGATGTCACAGCCAGGAAACAAGCAGAGGACGCATTAGTCAAGGCGGGCGCTCTGCAAAACGCGATCTTCAACAGCGCCAA
>JANLUJ010000011.1:0-2962 GCA_031363425.1 Pirellula sp. | reverse complement strand
CATTGCCGCTGCCAACTTGCATCGACTCGGGCTACAATACTTTAAATCCCATCTTCGTATCGATTCCGCAAAGTTTGGAGTTAGAAAATGTCGCATGTTGCGATCATCCGTTTCCTTTTGATTGTCACCGTAATCGGTGTTGCTGGTTGTTCGGACGCATCGAAGCCGGAAGTGCCTACGGTCGATATTACCTCGAAGGTTTTTTTTGATATTGCGATTGGGGATGTCGAAGCTGGACGCATTGTGATGGGGCTCTACGGCAAAGATTTGCCAAAGACTACCGAAAACTTTCGCTGCTTATGTACCGGTGAAAAAGGGCAGGGAAAATTGGGTTTTCCATTGCACTACAAGGGTTGTACTTTTCACCGCGTCATCCCTGGCTTCATGTTGCAGGGAGGCGATTTCACCAAGGGCAACGGCGAAGGGGGCGAAAGCATTTACGGTGAAAAGTTTGATGACGAAGCATTCAAATTCAAGCATGACGCGCCGGGCTTGCTTAGTATGGCAAATGCAGGTCGAAACACCAACGGCTCACAGTTCTTCATCACCACGGTCCCAAAAGCCGGCCTGGACGGCAAGCATGTAGTCTTCGGACGCGTGTTGGAGGGAATGGATGTCGTGAAAAAGATAGAGCGCTTAGGTACCAACAGCGAGAGCGGTGAAACCAAAGCCTATATCAGCATCCGTGACTGCGGGGAACTGAAATAGACTATCGTGTCGAAGTTGCCGTGAAGGGTGCGCTACTAACGCTTGCTGAAATAAATGCAGGCGCTGCTTGCTTCACAGTCGGCGTTCGTCGATAGCCAAAGAAGCCTCGTCGTTGGATAACCTCAGCGACCTCTACCGGAACGTGCTCTGTCCAGCTCGGATCGCCTGCTTGAATCTGACGCAACACTTCGCGCGAGAAGGTCGATAGATTTGATGGATTGAAGTTATCCAACTGCTCGATACAACCCTTGTCTACGAGATACTCGTAAAGTTTTCTGAGCCCAGAAGCGACCTTGAGATTGTCAACTAGAGTCATCTCGCCGGTATTCTGATTGAGTAGTGGATAAATGTAGAGCTTGAGATCGTTTTTGAAGAGTCGCCCAAACGATTCAAGAATCCCTCCGTCTAATTCGGAATAGTATTTATTATCAAAAAGCTCGCATAGACTACCGGCGCCCATTGTGATCCCGATCTTCTTCTTCGTATAGCGAGCCAAGTAAGCCGCCAGGCGATAGTATTCAAAGTAGTCGGAAATCAGAACCGTCATGCCGCATGCGGCCAGTAGGTCGACGCGGGCGAGAAAGTCCTTTAGGTCGATTTCGCCGTTTGCCTTTAAGTTACGCATGGTGATTTCTGCGAGCGTCACAACTTGGTCAGCCTCTACATCGGGCTCACTGCAGAATTTTTCGTGAGCGGATCGAAGCATGTCAAGGTTGACATTGGTGAGAGGGCGGAAACTGCCACGTTCCACCAAGATCGGTTTTTTGTAGAGAACTTCGGACGGTTGCAGAACTTCTCCTTTGGCAGAGAACATGGCTGCATTACTTAGGCCGAGTTGTACAAGTCGTAGGCTCATGACCCGGTTGTCAACATTGCGGAAGGCAATGCCGGAGAATTCGATCATGTCGATTTCGATGCGGCGTGTGCTAAGGTTGTCGAGAAGCGATTCGATCAATTGGTCCGGCTCGTGATTGAGGAAGAAAGCGCCGTAGAGAAGATTCACGCCAATGATGCCGATGGCTTCTTGTTGGAGTGCGTTTTCTGTGTCGAGCATTCGCACGTGAACGATGATTTGGCTATCTTGATCGCCTGGATGGGATTGAAAACGGACACCCATCCAACCGTGGCAGTCGTTGGATCCCTTAAAGTTTCTCGCCGAGACCGTGTCTGCGAAAGCAAAAAAAGCTGTCGTATCGCCCCGGCTCTCACGTAACCGTTCGAGGTTCAGCGAGTGTTCGTGCTCTAGCATGTCTTCGAGTCGTCGTCGGCTGACATAGCGATCGCATTGACCATAGATGGCGTCGCTAACAGTCATGTCATAGGCGGACATGCTCTTGGCAATGGTACCGGCTGCACCACCAACGCGGAAGAACCATCGCACCACTTCTTGGCCCGCGCCGATTTCTGCGAACGAGCCATAGCGTCGTGGGTCAAGATTAACGGCAAGTGCCTTGCGTTCAGTGGTGAGGCATTCGGTGTTGTCGCGTTGAATAATCATGTTCGGTAAATCCAAGAGAAACTTCGGTACGGAAAAGGCTTTGAAATATGGGTCGCAGCCGAGTGCTGGCGACGACAAACCTTAAGGGTTGAGAGAAGTTTTCTAGTGGACTCATGTTGCAATCGTTCTAAACGATACAGCCGGCTTGGCCATGTTGCCCGCTAGTTCATCACGCTTCATGATGAGTTGACCTACAACGCTTATCGCAATCTCGGCGGGAGTGTTGTTGCCAAGAGGCAGCCCAATGGGACAGAGAAACGACAGGATCTTATCTTCGGCGACGCCGACATTTCTAAGCTCTCGGCGCAAGACAGCTGCTTTTTGGGCGCTACCAATCACGCCGACATAAGGTGCTTCGCGCGATTTCAATATTTCGGCCAGCACAGGCAAATCTGTCGCATGACCTCTACTCATCAATACAAAGAAAGTATTCTCCGGTTGAAGCGCAACCGTATCAGAGGGAGTATCCTCGCACCATTTTTTCAATTTTGGATGAACCGGCAATCTCTCCATCCAATCGGCACGAGGGTCGATACAGGTAACATGACAGCTCAGCTGCACCAACAAACGGATGAGCGTTTGCGCCACGTGCCCAGCCCCATAGACTGCAATGGGCCATATCGTTCTTTTTTCCATTTCAAAGAACATCTTGACTTCGCCGCCACAAGTCATTCCTATATCGGTTTGTAGATTCCAAACAACGAAGTCGTTGGGTTTTTCGTTTTGCAGCAACAAGGACTGCGCATGCTTGATGGC
>JANLUJ010001424.1:0-10163 GCA_031363425.1 Pirellula sp. | reverse complement strand
CAGATGCACTGTGGTCCTCGTGTTTCTGTGGTGAAGGGACCGCCCGGCCCAGGGGGCCATGCTACTCACATCTTGCCCTGGGAAGGAAGATCGCGACAATGAAGATGCAATTTGGAACAGCGTGGAGCGAAAGAGGAACCGAGTCGCTTGATGATTTTCATACAAAAACAATGTCTAGCGCGAGTTATCGTATCGCTCTGCGTGACTTGCCTACTGCATTCGGGCTCAAAGCAATTGCTAGCTCAAGCGATTCAGGGCAATGTGGAAGCCATTGCGTCGGAACCCTATGGGGTTGCGCGGCTATTTATCCCAGCCGGTCAACTTTCAGCCACAACAACGCTTCGCATCGTCGTCTCGGATCCGAGCGATCGGGTCATGTTCCCAGCTATCGACTTTCTTACCAGCGAACCTCCTGAAGTGCATTCAGCCCAAACGGGCGGTAGACAACGGCTTGGAAACGGAGCGCTAATCGGTCGGATCCGGAGCGCCATTCAGAATGCACGAGAGCAAATCGATCCTCCGGAGTTGGTTCGAGTCCAATTTCTGTTTCGCGGGCATGAACCATTTGAAGTCCAGTTGTCGGGTGACCTGGAGGCCAAGATTGAGGTAAGGCCGATCGAGCTCCCCAATGCGCATCAAGCGGCGGGTAACCAGAATGCGAATTCGTACAAATTATCCCAAGCACCGCAATACCAGGTTTTGATCCGATCATGGTGGGATGGTTATGTCCAGCAGGCGAAAAGGCAATTGGAGCGAAGCGACTACCCTGCCATTGTTGAAAGTTACTTAACGCACATGTTGGCCTATCGATTCGGTTTCGAACTTCCTGATCTCATAAAAAAAAATGCGAGCAAGCGAAAGCAGACGGATCCGTTGCCTACCATCGCGTTGGTAGCTGGCGTTGAGGATTTGCGAGCCGAGCTTTTTCTAGAATCGCTGCGCAAGCCTGCGCTGTTGAGCCTGAAAACCGTACCTGTTCCTGAGTCGCCGAAATGGGTTGACGCAACTGTGCCCTATACACCTGAGAATTTGGCGATTGAACCGATTGCGAAAGTGGTTCCACCAGAGTGCTATTACCTCCGGTTTGCAAGTTTCTCGAATTACCTCTGGTTTCAGTCACTAAGCCAAACGCGTGGTGGTGATCTGGCGCAAATGGCGGTGCTACGTGGTTTCAACTACGAAACGAACAAGCGAATGGAGCGGTTGCTCAATACGAAAACAACTGCTATCGCCAAACTGTTCGGCGACTCTATCATCGCCGACATGGCGATCATTGGTCAGGATCTCTATTTGCAAGAGGGGCCTTCTCTCGGAGTTGTTTTCGAGGCCAAGAACATAGCGCTGTTAAAATCGTCATTCAACGCAGATCGTCTAGCTGCGGTGAAAAGGCATTCGGACGTCGGTTGTAAATTGGAATCGATTGAGATTGGAGGCGAAAGAGTTTCACTTCTCAGTGCGCCGGACAACCAAGTCCGTTCGTTCATGGTGGATCGAGGCGCATATGTATTTTTGACGACCAGCAGAAAATTGGTCGAACGATTTCTTGAAGTCAGTGGCGGACAACCGTCGTTGGGGGACTCGAAAGCGTTTCGATTTGCGCGCTTGATGATGCCGGTTGAAAACAAGTACGACATTTTTGTCTATCTCTCTTCTGAGTTTTTTCGAAATCTCGTATCGCCTCAGTATCAGATTGAGCTACGACGGCGACTCAAGGCCATGGCGGCCATCGAGATAGCCGAGCTTGCAAGTTTGACTTCTGCCGCTGAAACTGGTATTCGGAATGCATCTGCAAATATCGAACGTCTCGTTGCCGATGGATACTTGCCTCCTTCTTTCCAAACACGCGTAGACGGTTCGCAAACAATTGCCTATTCAGGTTCGTGGCATGATTCCTCGCGCGGCAAACGTGGTAGTTTTTTACCGATTGCGGACGTTCGGTTTTCTGATTGTTCGGTAGATGAAGCTCAGTCGTATCGTGATCAAGCGGCGTTTTACGCAACTCAATGGCAACAGACCGATCCATTGATGGTCGGCGTTCGAAGATTTTCGCGTGAGCCGAATGAAAAAGTCGAGAGGCTAGCAATCGAAGCGTATGTCGCGCCCCTCGGTCGGGAGAAGTATGGTTGGCTCTCGAATATGCTTGCCCCGCCTGTAAGAACTGCGATTCAGTTACCGCCGGATGACGTCATCAACTGCCAGGCTCACCTGGCAGGCCAGAGTACGAGCCGATCTTTTTCACCGGACCATGTGATGTTTGCCGGCTTAAAGGATATGGTCCCACCGGTTCCTGGTGAGACAAAAGGACTTTTGGCAACCTTGAGAACATTGCAGTCGTTGCCGGCTTACCTAGGTGGCTGGCCTCGGCCTGGATATCTGGATAGGTTGCCATTGGGTTTGGGAGGCGGGCCACCGGACGCAATGGGCTTTTCGAAATTGCTAATAGGGATTTGGCGATGGCAAATGAACGGCTTCAGCGTACTTTCGTTTGACCGATCGATTCTGGACAACTGCGCTATCTATTTAAAACCAGTTCCGGCAGAGGACTTTGCCCAGGGGCGAGTCAAGATCGGTGACTTGGAAAAGAGTAAATTATCCGCGTGGTTCAATACCTTTTGGTTTCGACGAGCGGCCCAAACAACGCGAGGGAATTTGATGTTGCTCGATTCTCTACAGCAGCAGCTCAAGGTGGCACCAGAGGAGGCTCTGGCCTCCGCGGAGAGGATTCTAGACGCCAAACTGCAGTGTTCTCTCGGCGGGCAATACATTTTGGGGAAGGTTGATCTTAAGACTTCACAAGCAGTGTGGGAGAGTTCTGCTTGGCCGAAGCAGATTGCAATCATGGGTAGTAAAGGTTCATCCTTGGGATTCGATGACACCAAAAGCTTGCCACCGGCAGAATACCAGGCACCATGGCTTCAATGGTTTCGAGGAGCACAACTGCACTTAACGCAGTTACCTGAGCGTCTCGTAGTGGTTGGAACGATCGATATCGAGCCAATCCCCATTAGCGCCGACGAAGTGGCCACCGAAAAAGCGAATGGCAGTTCACTGCCTAAAATGGACCTCGATTTGTTCAATTTGCCGTTTCAATTCTTTCAAGGTGATAAACCCAAGGGGGATAAAGGCAACGAAAAGAAACCTGCTGAGACTCGAAAGAGTTTTTGATGTCCGGCGATAAACTAGTCATCGGAGTGGACGAAGCCGGATATGGTCCTAGCATGGGGCCACTTACGATTTGCGCGACGGCATGGCGTGTCCCACGATCTTTGGACGCACGCAAGATGTCCAGCTTGCTTGAACCTGAGTTCTTGGCCAAGCCGATCAGGCCAGATGCCAAGCACATTCCGATCGGCGACTCAAAAAAGATCTACCGAGATGCGTTAGCCGTCGAAGGGCTAATTCTTGGCGCACGATTTCTCTGCTTTGAACTCGACGGAAAGATCGCTTCTGAATGGGATGCACGCATCTCAAGTTTCGCCTGGTTGGACTGGAATCGCATCGCTGCAATTCCATGGTATGCAAAGCGACAATCGAATCACTCCCTGGTGCTAGATCAGACCATTGAAGATCAACCTGCACATTTTCTAGCTGCCAACGAAAAGTTGAAAGCAAGTTTGATCCGCTTGGCTGGAGTGCGAATGCGAGTCATCGATGAAGTTGAATTCAATCGGCAAGTGAATCTGTTAGGGAATAAGTCGACCTTGTTAAGCGAGGCTTCCTTGGGACTTGTCAAACAAGTGATCCACGAGTTCGCAAACGCTGGTGAAGACGTCGAAGTCTACTGCGACAAGCATGGCGGCCGAAATCGGTATCAAGCGATCATGAGTTATATTTTTGATGAGCAATGGTTTAGTATCGAGATCGAGAGCCGCGGGTGTAGCCGATACACGGCGACTTGGGCTGGCCATGCAATACAGATTCAATTCATGGTAGACGGCGACTCGATATTTCCTTCCGCGGCTGCATCCATCATTGCGAAATGGACAAGAGAAGAGCTGATGGATCGATTGAACGCATTCTGGCTTGCAAATGCTTCCGAACCAGTCACTGCCACCGCCGGCTACTATGTGGATGCCCTGCGATTCGCTGAGCAAATCGAGAGAGCTGCCGCGAAATTGGGTTTGGGTCGAGACCTTTGGTGGCGTAAAAAGTAACAAGCCTCGAATTGGTGGTGACTACAACTGCAGGCACCAATCCAATTCGAGGCTTGTCGCGTATCAGACCTGAGTCTTGCACTCAGTATTGGGAACGATAATTCAATCGCTTTGGCAAACGCACTTGACGTACATTGGCTTGAGCAGCTGCTCAGTTAGGGACGATCTTCCTTCAGGCCGTTGAGTTCGGCCGGTTGAATGTGATTCGCTTTTCGATTTTCACGTTTGATCGCCTCATAGACTTCTTGTCGATGAACAGGAATATCGTTTGGGGCTTCGATACCAAGCCGCACTTTATCCCCACGAATGTCCACGATCGTGATAACAATGTCATCACCGATCATGATGCTTTCGTCTCGATGTCGCGAGAGTACCAGCATTGGAGACTCCTTTTCTTCGTTTAGGTTGCATCCAGTGCAACAGGGTTGGGTCTAAACAAGTGGGCTGTGTCATGTTCTTGGACTATTCATCCAAACTCACGCCACGACGAGAGTATCGGCTGAAGAATGCTGTCGAATGACCGAGACATAACGCTTTCCGTGGGCACCTACTGTTCTGTCTTTAACGCCGAGCGTTGAAATTTTTGTGTTTTCCAACACGATGAAGTCGGCGCGAAACCAAATCGCAGTATCCGACAAATCGTAAAGACCGGATATACCGAATTAGACTACCGACATCTCAAGGTTTTACCCACCGTTTGGGTTTAACATAAACTGGAATGGTAGTAGTGTTCGATAGGGTCTTGAGTTCAGGCAACGCGGCTTTCGAACGCTCCAACGAAATACCGTCTCCAAATTTGCCTGGGACCTTATCACCCCAATCCGATATTCCCAAATCCTAGAAGCTAGCCAACGTGAAACGCCGGTACCCATCGCATCTTCGTCTACATCTCGAGGACTCCAACTCGAACGCTCCATCAACTGATTTGTCTGGCTCCAGAATGCAAACCGGCATTCCGCAAGACGAAATTCACGATGTCTTACGTTCCTTTACGGAGGCAACGAGTTGGGCTGTTAGCGAACGAACCAAACAACTCGAATCAAAAAACGGCTTTGCGGGACACCATTTGCCGAACCAAAGCGGCGTTAGTAAGCGCTGGCGCCTAATTGAAACAATGGTGCACGACGGGGTCCTGGAAGCAGAGGATTCGACCGAGTCCTCGTTCGTCCCGATGGACCGCGCGCAACATCTGCTGGCTTCCATTGAAAGGTTGGTTGCCCGTTTGGAAGTGGCCGAGGAAACGGTTCGAAATCAAGAAGCAGAACTTGCTACGGCTGTTGGAGTCACGAGCCATTCTGATCGAGGCCGTGAAACGGCGGATCGACTTGAATCCATTTTGGAAAGCGTTGCTCGATCCGTGGGAGCGGTCGCCGGTGCTCTGTATCTGCTCGACGATGAGACCTCTTCGCTGAAGATGCGATCTTGCATTGGCTTGCCAAAAGCGCGATTGACTGCACCACCACGCGAATTGCGTGGATCACTGGCCGACCTAGAGGCACTGCTTGGCAACGCGGTTTTGCTAAGCGACATAGAAATGATGCCGGATTGGCCAAGCCCCGAAGACTTCGCGTCCGCCTTGGTTGTTCCCATCGGCTCGACTACCATGCCACATGGAACCATGTGGTTCTGGTGTCAGACCCCGCGAACGTTTTGCGCAACAGAAATTGAGGTAGCCAACCTAGCGGCGGGCCGCGTGATGAGTGAGATCGAGCAATCCATTCTGGGGAACGAGATCCATGAGTCACGAGCTATGCAAAAGCAAATTGATACGGCCAGCCTCATTCAAGCAAGCATGTTGCCTGACAGTCAGATTCTGCATGAAGACTTCGATGTTAACGGATGGACCTTTCAGAACGGCAGGATCGGCGGTGGGTTCCATCATTGGGATATCAACCGGCAGGAAATGATGACTATTTTACTAGGAAATGCAAATCAGCCCGGTCCTGAGGGGGCAATCGTCGCCACCAGCATTCAGTCCATTGTTCGAACGCTATGGCAAAGCAATAGCAACCCCGTTTCAATGATGCGTTCGATCAACGACACGCTTTGGGGTATGCAAGACGCAGATTGGACTGCGTCGATGGGGCTCATTCAAATCAACCCCATTACCGGTTATGGTTCGATTTGCAGCGCTGGTGCAATTCAGTCTTTCGTGATTTCTCATCGAGGATTCCGACCTATCGGATCGTTGGGCCCTCGCGTGGCGGCACAACCCGATACATTGTTCAACAGCAATCGGTTTTGCTTGCAGCCAGGTGAAATTCTATTGTCGCTCACGTCCAATATTCTTGACAATACGAATGCCCAACCTCTCCCGAACCACAAAAAGAAGGGGTGCAAAGCCATTAGCTATTCGACGCTTGATCAAAACTCGATGCTTCAAATCGTTCGCGATATGTCGGACGAGAAAGCGAGCGATATTGCTGGATACCTAGCTCGCACGTTACCGACTTTTCAAGGAGATTCAAACGGCGGTCCAGACCGAAGCTTGGTCATTCTCAAGAATGTGCGAAAGGTGACGTAATCACACGTAGGTCTGCCTGTCCTCAGGCAGACGGTGTACAATTTTTCTCATTAGAAACAGTATCTACTTTACGTCTGCAGCTTTATCTTTTTCGCAGTCTACACCGCAAGCGGATTTGCAGTCTTTGCCGCAGGCCTCAAGTGCAATTCGCTTGAAAACAAAGGTGCCACCGATCGGGGAATTTGGGTCGCCATAGAAAAAACTGAACTTCGCGGTATCGTCCTTCTGGAATTCAATCGTCGCTCCAAATCCTTGTACACCCTCGTCGACAGTGACCAAGTCTAGTTTGCCATCGCGCGCTTGAATTGCTTGCCATTTCGAAGAACTACTTTCCATCATTTGCGCTGCTTGCTCTTGGCTGCCGGTTACCGCAGACAAAAGTGTTCCAAACAACGTCTTTGTTTCTTTCGCGTTTTCATTCTTGGCCTTGGTTCCCTTAGGACCCTTCAACAATGCTCCATCTGGCGCAAACTCCATATGGGCGAAGCCACTCTGAATGTAGTTGGCCATTGACCCGGGGTCTTGGTCGGCTTTGCTTTCCACCTTCTCGGAGGTAATCTCCCAGGTGCCGTAAATGAATTTGCCCATCGATGCCACTGCTTCGCGCGACAGTTTTTCATCCTCTGTCTCCGCGGGTGCATCCGCTCGCGGAATAAGCACGGCCACATGAGAACGATCTTCGTTCATCATGTAGTGCCAATTGCGTTTGGGATCAAAACCAATTGCAACATGCTTACAACCACCCGCGACTTTTGCAGTTCCTACAAAACCGAGATATTCGCCCGCTTGGCTGAAACGCTTGATGTGCCCAATACTCGACTCGGCAGTTAAAATCTCGCCATTGCTGCAGCATCGAACATTCATTGGATTGCAACAGGATCCGAATCCCTCGTCGTCATTTCTTGATCGCTTGCCCCATCCATTCAGACGTTTTCCGTCGCGGTCATAGAATCCTACTTGAAACTTGGTGTTTTCAGCCACCAATAGGTTTTCACCATCTGTTTGAATATCCAGCTGCCCGCAGCAACCGTGTACATCATCCATAATCACCTTCGGATTTTGCAAATTATGGTCTAGTCGCCAAATACCGTACCCGAAGCCAGTAATCATCGGGCATGATACGAACACATCCTCGTCCGTTGCCGTTATACCAGTCGCATTGGCCCATCGATCCATCGAACCGGTTTGGTCGAGACCGGCGTTTTGCAACGTGTTTGCGGCCATCTCCTCAAATTGTTTTTTTGAAACGTGGAGAAGCTTTAGTCGACGTTCGCGCCGCGTCTTGGCTTTGTCTTCTTCATCCTCAGGCACAATTTCGAGTTTTGCAATCTGTTCCTCTAAGCGATCCAGTTGAGTCTTAGTGGCCTTGGCCATTTCCTTGGCGCGTTTTTCGTTCTCTTTCTTGATTGCCGCGATTGCCTCTTCTTGATTGCCGATGTTCGGTGCCTCTACCTCAAGCTCGATTTTTCCCTCGATGGTCATGCGTGCAATCTTCCCCGAGCCCGCCACAAACAACTTGCCTTCAGGTGAGAAGTTTAGCGCCTGAGGAATAAACTTTAGTGGAAATGTTTGCAGCATCTGGCCGTCGCCGCTATAGACCATTATCAAACCTTTGTCCGCACCGGTCCCGCCACAGCACATCCATAAATTGTTATCCGGCCCGACGCAAAAAGTCTCTAATTTTACCGGTCTACCCTCGACCATCGGCGCAATGCTTCTAGCTTGCTTGTGAGTCGGTTCGTTATTCGCTGCGCGAATAACAGCAAGTGGCGAGTACACGCCCCAAGCAAGCATCGTAAGCAAGAACCATTTTCTTTGTGAAAGGAAACGAATGCGCATGGTCTTGTCCTTTGTTTTGGGCACGATTTAACTTCCAGACGAGCCTTCATGGTAAGACAATTCATCTGGAATAGCAAGATTAGGAAAACAAATCCCGCAGGTGATCAAAACCCTCGGCATGAATTTGACTGCATACGATACAATCCGTTAGACGGGTCGTTCGTTTCCCTAACAAACCTTCGAGAGTATCATGCCCTCTAGGCCGCTCACTTCGGAACAAATTTCGTCCTTTTCAAACGATGGCTATCTGATAATACGATCGCTTCTCGACAGCGAAGAGACCGAACTGACGCTTCGCGCGGCTCGTCAGGACGAAGCTTTACGCATCAACGCGATGGACGTCATCGATACGAAAGGGCGCATTACGAACCTTTCGCTATGGAACCATCCAGGGGACGATATTTACGGCGCGATCTGCCGCAGTAGGCGGGTGGTCGATTCCATGGAACAACTTTTGGGCGACGAAGTGTATCACTATCATTCCAAGCTAAGCGCTAAAGAGCCAAAGTTGGGCGGTGCATGGGAATGGCATCAAGACTACGGATATTGGTACCAAAATGGTTGCCTCTTCCCGGACTTGGCGAGCGTATTCATCGCGCTTGATCCAGCGACGCGCGAGAACGGTTGCTTGCAACTATTGAAGGGCTCGCATCGCATGGGGAGAGTCGAACATGGGCGATTTGGTTCGCAAACAGGTGCCGATCCTGAACGGGTCGAAGCGGCTATGCAAAGACTCGAGCGCGTCTATTGCGAAATGGCTCCAGGCGACGCTGTTTTCTTTCACGGGAACACGCTACATAGCTCCGACGCGAATTTGAGCGACAAGCCTCGTTGGGGTTTGATCTGCTGTTACAACACTCGGCATAACAACCCCTACAAAGATTCCCATCACCCAAGCTACACGCCGATCGAGAAGCTCGACGACAGCGCCATCAGAGCCATGGGGGCTCGAGGTAGCGAGTCGAGCAAAGAGTTTCTCGAAGCCAAACGGGACCGAACTCAAGGCGTCGGGCAAGGTTAGTAACAACACTATGCAACGCCGCCAAATTGAGTACTTGCCCCGCATGCCTCGCGATAAGTCGATCGGCATCGGATGCATTGGTTCTGGCTTCATTATGTCGGACTGCCATCTTGTGGCCTATCGCAACGCTGGATTCAATCCTGTTGCCATTGCGGCCCGCAATATGGAACGCACGAGGCAAGTCGCCGAACGCCATGCGATTTCGAGAGCCTATGAGGACTATCGTGAGTTGCTCGACAATCCACAAGTACAGGTTGTCGATGTGGCCGTCCCGCCTGATGTCCAATTCGAAATCATTCGCGAGATCACAGCCCGCGGAAGCGGTATCCGCGGCATTCTCGCACAGAAGCCACTTGGAGTTGATTACGCACAAGCGTTAGAAATTGTTAGCATGTGCGAGCAAGCGGGGATCGTTCTTGCTGTGAACCAAAACATGCGCTATGACCAATCGGTGCGTGGTCTGAAAAGTTTGCTCAAGACGAAAGCGTTGGGCGAACCCATCCTAGCTACAATCGATATGCGAGCCATTCCGCATTGGATGCCCTGGCAAGAACGACAAGGTTGGGTCACCTTGAGGATCATGAGTATTCATCATCTCGATACATTTCGCTATTGGTTTGGCGAT
>JANLUJ010001412.1:0-5230 GCA_031363425.1 Pirellula sp. | reverse complement strand
CACTTTCGACTGCTTGCAAAAAACGTGGGGCCGTTCGCCTTGTTTAGCTTGGAAGCAGAACAATCCAGCAGGACAAGCCCGCTGTATTTCTGAATCCCACCGGCTTGACCCGTGGATGGTTCGGGCTTTTTGGCTACACGCGGAGTCTGCCGCTCGCATTACGATGTCCAAACCGCCACCAAGCACAGTATACTTCAACTCCAAAACAAATTCGGTATCCTAACGCGATCCTACCATGACATTCTATCGGCGATGCGCTGTACTGCTTTTTCTATTGATCGCAGTTTTCGCTAACTGGATCTACCCGTATCGGGAGTTTGCGCAAGTAAGACAAACGAACGTTGCGGTTGATTCGGTCGTTCTTGGGACAGACAAAGTCGACTATTCTTTGGGGGGCTGGCCATGGCCCTATTATCACCATTTTCATTGCGATGGCTCGTCTTCTTGGTTTGCGTGGAACACATTCTGCCTCGTGGGCGATATCCTATTTTGGGCAATGCTTCTCATTTTTGTTTGGTGGTATGCCGGTACTCGGCGTGGTAACACGCAAGGATCCAAAACGAACATCCGTTGGCGATGGAGTTTGATCGATCTTCTCGTTGCGATGTTTCTTTTCGCTGGTCTCTTTGGATACGTAGGTCGGGTCCGGTCCGAGTATGCAGAGTCGGAGAGATTGATCAAGGTCATTAGAAGCCGAGGGGGAGTTGCATCAGAGAGCCACCACTCACCCGCGTGGTTGCCAAACGATATTCTTCTAAGCTGGATATTGCCGCGAGATCGAATTGCAATGGTCTCTTTGGACAATCCACCCAGCGAGTTGGTTAGGGAGATTGTGGCGCTACCGAATTTGCAGTCGCTTCGTTTGGGGGGCTCAGGCTATTCGCTTGAGGATCTCCAACCTCTTGCAAGCAATCCAAAACTGACTGAATTGAGATTGTCCAATTGCGAGCTTGATTCGCATACTATTCAATTGATAGGTCGGTTAAAATCTCTCCAAGCTTTGAATTTGATGCATACCAATGTTACTGCAAATGATTTGGCTGCTTTGGGTGAGATGCCTCGTTTGCGTTGCGTGCATCTCGGCCATACGGACGTTGATCTAAAAGAATCCAAACCTGAACCCTGGATGCAAACGGTCCGATATCTTCGATTGCCACGACCGTCCAAATTCGATAGCTATGCGTTTCGTTTGGACGGCTGGCCAGAACTCCTAGATGTTCAGTGCATGGAAATAGGCGATGAGGTCGACGCATCACCGATAAAGGTGTCGCTTTCGAATGCTCCGAAACTGAAGACACTCACCCTCATAAAATCACAACGATTTGATTTGAATCTTAGCGATCTTCCTAGTTTCCAAGAGATTCGCAATTCGGTTGGCGTTGGCGCAACTGAATACAATTCGCGAGTTTGGATTCAATCCGTGAATTTCAATAACCTACCTTTCTTTGCCAACGTCAAATTCAAGATTTTAGATTTTCAACGCATTCGCATTCAGAACTGCCCGCGACTCGATTGCGATGTAGATTGGACCAATTCCGCAGAAAGGGTTTCTGCTATCGCTGCTCAGCAAATGCTAGAAGGTATAGGGAAAAGCATGGGAATCACATCATTGCACCTAACAGGCTTGCCTCTTGAACAATTGGATCTATCACCTATTGCTGCATGCAGCACGATCAAGAAACTGAATCTTCCCATCGAGGCTGCTTTCAATCCTCAGTTGTCTTCTTTGTCAGCGTTCGATGCGATGGAGGAGTTGCTTTTGTATGGTGCGAATTTGCCTCTGCCGGAGTCCACGGTGTCCGAGCTACTCCGCATATGGCCAAGCCTGAAACGAATCGAAGGCGGCTACCAACGATCGATTGACGGCCGTTCCACAAGTGTTCAAAGGGTATTGCAAACGGATAGGATCTCAGAAACATCGAGGCGAAATATTGCCGTTCGTCTGCAGTCCGAGATGAACCTGGAAAGTTACATGAAAGGGGACTATCGAGAAGCGCCATCAGTCGCTCTCAGAGATTTGCCTCGATACAAAGATTCGGTGCAAGTTTCGCGGTATTTGCAAGCCATTCAAATCGAAGGTACACCCAAACTAAAGGGGTTAGTGACCGTCGCCCCATGGCCGAAAGATGCGTCGATCGATGGCTTGGCTGAACTCGAGATTTTTTCAGCGGGTGGACCGAATTTTCAAGACAAAGACTTCTCTGGAATTGAGACTAGCACAAGTCTCAAGTCGCTTACTTTGGGGTATTGCGGAATGACCGCTGAGCGATTGAGTGCGATCAGTAAGTTCACGAAACTTCAATCGCTCGGGCTGACCGGGTCTGCTGTTTCGGACGAGACAGTGAAGGGTTGGACCGAATTGCGCTCGATTCGAAACCTCATGTTGGATCGCACGCAAATCTCGTCCGCGTCCATACCCTGGATATGTACCTTGCGATCGCTCCAACATTTGAGTATCAATGCAAATTGCCTCGAATCCGTGACGCCTGAACAGATGGTTTCATTGAGTTCACTTCAATCCCTTTTCCTGTTTGGTGAGGGCTTGAACTTGGAGGCGTTATCCGGAAGGTTGAATCCGAATCTTTCGACATTGCGAATTGAGAATGCGACGCTGACCAAGGAAGCGTTGTATCAGTTGGAGCATTGTCTACCCAAGTCCATTCGCGTGCTGGATCTTTGCAATTGCAAAGCGGATCCAATCGGCCTAGACGAATTCGTTTCAAACATTCCGAGTAACATTGCGATTGGCGTGGACGGACTAGAAGTATCCGACGAAACGAGATCGTTTTTACTAAGCAGCTTTAGGGCGACTATCGAGGACGATGGCGATTTGTTTCTTCCAAACGGAAACAACTATTCGAGTCGATCATCGGCGTGGCCCACCCGTAGCCCTGCAGGCACGAAATCTAATTCTTTGTCAATTAATACCAGCAGTTCGTTCACAGTAATAAACAGCATAATTACGGTTGTAGGCCAAAATTCGTCCACATTCGTGAAACCAAGTCTATTCGCACCAAGCCCGTAGTTGCACCATCGTGAGGTTCGCCTGTTTCTGGCAGTTGCTTTCAAGCGGTGGTACAATCGGGATAGTCACGGTGATATCCCCGCAACTACAAACTAATGAATATGGCCACCATAACTCAATCTGGACCGGATGCAAATTCGCTTCCTACAACTCTTCCGTTGACGACCGAGCAATACGAAAAGCTCGTGGAATTGGGTGCTTTTGAGGGGATGACCGGACAAATTGAACTCATCAATGGACGGATAGTCAGAATGAATCCTCAGGGACCAGAACATTCCGACCCGATCGATTTCCTCACGGAGTGGTGCGTTCTGAATGCATCGGGCCGGTTTACGATTCGAGTTGAGAAGCCGATTCGAATACCCGACTGTAACAGTTGTCCCGAGCCCGACCTCGCGTGGGTAACCCGTCGTCGCTATGTCGATCACCATCCGAACCCCGAAGATATCCATCTGATCGTTGAAGTCAGTTTTTCCAGCTCATTATTTGACAGCACAGAAAAGCAGCGGCTATACGCATCTTCCAGAGTCATCGAGTACTGGCAGGTCGACGTCCCAAGTCGCAGGGTCACCGTATACCGAGATCCCAAAGATGGAGTCTACACATCGGTTGCAAGCTTCGACGAGTCAAAGACGCTCTCACCACAGTGTTCGCTCGAATCAGTACTTCACATCAAAGACTTGTTTGTTAATAAATGAACTACTCATCATGCCAAAGCGGCCACGCGGCAGATAGGCTTCAGCCTGCCGCTCGCCTTAGGGATTTTTTGAGGCCAATTTTTTCGACCTGTAAGATTCAAATAAGTTTGGAGCTTACTGGGCCTGAGGCGCTAGTGCTAGAAACCGGAAGTTGTTTGCGGTTTTCTTGATTCGATTTGAGTCTGAGGGCACTAGCGGAGCGACGCCGCCGTAGCTGAATTCGTGAGAATTCAGTGCATTCCTGAATTCTCACGAATTCAGCTACGAAGCTTCAAACGAGTGGAAGGGACTTAAGGGTTTTTATGGCTGGCGATCGGCGCATCTTCGCGTTTGTCTTTTTTTTCATTTTTTCCTTTGCAAATTGGGGCCATCCCTATCGCGAATTCGCAATAGGCAAATGGACGAACACTACGATCGACTCATCGATTCAGGGGACCGATGATGTGTCCTACAGGGCAGCTGGCTTTCCATGGTCTTTTTATCAGAGATTCAATTGTGCTGGTTCGCCGTCTTGGTTGGTATGGGACTTCGCTGCGTTCTGCGGCGACATCCTTTTTTGGGCGTTGATGTTCGTGATTGCATGGTGGTACAGCGGAACGTTTCGTAGCGAATCGCATGTTCCTGAGCCTAAAATCCGTTGGCGATGGAGCTTGACCGATCTCCTCGTTGTTACGACTCTCGTCGCGTGCGCATTTGGTTATGTTGTAAGGAACCAGTCGAGGTATGCGGAATCGCAAAGGCTGATCCAATGGATTCGGGATGAAGGTGGGGCCGCGATGGAAGCCTCCTACTTGCCCGCATGGCTACCAAACGACCCTCTCATAAGGCTTATCCTGCCACTGGATCGAATCGTGGAGGTGTCTATAGACAATCCATCGAGTGCGTTGTTGTCAACAATTGTCGCTCTGCCCAATCTGCAATCGCTCGGATTGTCGGGCTCAAGTTACTCTTTAAGCGATCTTCAACCGTTGTTGGGCAATCCGCACCTGACCTACTTGCGACTTTCTGGCCGTGAGTTGGATGCAAGCACCACGGCGTTGATTGGTCAGTTCAAGTCACTGCAATCGCTGAATTTGACGAATACCAATATCACCGACGCAGGCATGGCTTCCTTAGGCCAGATGCCCAGATTGCGGTATGTCCATCTCGGGCATTCAAACGTGGAGTTACTAGATTCCAAACTCGAATCCTGGATGAAATCGGTTCGATACCTGCGACTTCCTCGACCAACCCGAAGCGACTTCCGGCAGTTCCATTTAGATGGCTGGCCAGAACTGCTGGAGGTTCAGTGCATGGACGTCGACGATCTCATTGATGGAAACCCCGTGCGTTTGTCCATATCCAACGCTCCCAAATTGAAGACCCTTTCTCTCCTTGAGCATCAAGCCTTTGACTTGAATCTTGATGAACTACCGAGTTTCGCAGACCTTTTGATGCGAAGGAAGGGCTTTTGGCGTAACCAGAATACCGCCCAAGGCAATCTATGGATTCAAAACTTAAGTTTCAA
>JANLUJ010001387.1:0-2932 GCA_031363425.1 Pirellula sp. | reverse complement strand
GCTTTCGAATGGATCGATCGAAGGCCGAGACATAGCAGGCGTTTTCGTCATAGGAATCCCAGGAGCTTGAGGCACTTGCACCGCGCGCCCTACGCTGCTCATGATGTCGTCCGTGCTCCGCGCCTTCGTTTCAACGCGAGGCAACATTGCGGAACTAACATTAGACGCCGGTGTTCCGAACCAAGGCATGGGGACTGCGCCGAAACCTGCCAATACAATATCCTTGGAAACGACTTCCTTGTTGTTCACTACGATTGCATTCGGACCAGTCAACATCGCGCTCGGTGGCGGCGGATCAGCGATGCCTTGAGGGTTGGTATTGCCCGCCGCAAGAGCCCAGCTGGAGTTGGCTGACTTGCTACCCGACGTTAGTCCAGCGGCATTGTCGTATTGATACACTTTGGCCGTGCCGCTATCCACGATCCAGATGTGCGTTGGGTTGGATGGATCTAAAGTGATGCCCGTAGGGCTTGAAGCACCGGATGTAGAAATCGCCCAGCTGCCCATATACGTGCCACCGATCGTGTACTTGAACACTTTGTCGGACGACTTACTATCGTTAACGACCCACAGATAGGCTCCATCGGTCACAATGTCCTTCGCGTTGTTATTGCCGCTGTTTAAACTAAAGCTACTAGAGGCATTTTGGGTACCGTTGATCAGCCCAGCGGCATTGGTGTAGCGGTAGACCTTGTCGGTATTGTTGTCGACCAGCCAAACATCGGTGCCGTTGGTCGCGATGCCTTCGAGTTGAGCCGTCGATTGAAGTCCACCCGCTGCCCAAGATCCTTGCAACGCTCCGCTTGTGTCGTAAACGTAGACGCTCTTGTTGGCATCCACAACCCAAACAGTCGTTCCCAGCGTCGTGCTTGCAGCACCACGCGGAGCAGTGTTACCGCCAGCTAATGCATAGTTCTCTACCGAAGTACCTGTCGCACCATATTCTTAAGTCCGATCGGTGGATGCATCGTTCACGACATAGAACTTAGTGAACGGATCGTTATCGATGATCGACGCAGTGCCTTGACCAACGGCAATAGTCGCTCCAACAGGACTGGACAAGTTGACAGCAAAAGTCTCTGTCAGCTCAGTAGTTGTATCATCCAACGTCTGGATGAAAATCGTCTTGGAAGTCTCGCCGGGTGCGAAGAAGACGGTGCCGGAAGCTACGGCCGTGTAGTCGGTGCCAGCGATCGCGGTGCCGTCGGCTGTTGAATAGCTGACGGTAACGGGCAGTGCGCTGGCATGGTCGAGCGTGACTGTGAAGGCTTCTTGCGAAGCGGCGCCATAACGAGTAGTTTTCGTTTGGGTGGCAGTGAGAGTATTAATCCCAACGTATAGGTTGCCGACGGAATCCCAACCCAATCCACCCGCACCGGGGATACCGAGTTCATGGCTTTGAGCTACTTTGCTATTGAATGCACCGGTCAATGCATTGTAGCGGTAGACGGCCCCATCGTTCTGGCTCGAGACATAGAGAAAACCATCGGGTCGAAATGCCAAGGTGTGTGGACCTGAAAGTCCTCCCGATCCTGCCGCAACGAAAGTATCTATGTATGCCCCCGTTGTTCCGTTGTAACGGAGTACTGAACTTGTATTAAAGCTTCCGACGAAGAGATTCCCGTCGGGGCCGAAACCTATGGCACCCTGCGCGCTGCTAAGTCCTCCGCTACCTGGCGGTACAAACACCGCTCCGGTCTGTCCAAAGGCGGGTAGCGGTGCGCCAGGCGCGGAGCCATTTGGTCCTTGGAATCGCCAGACACTTGAATCGGTTCCTGTATTGACGAGGAGATTGCCAATCGGGTCGAACGCAAGCCCATTGGGGTTGGGCAGCCCCGATGAAGCCGGTATTAATTCATCGACTGCGCCAGTTGTCATATTGTAGCGAACAATATTACTGGAAAGCCCTCCACCTACATACAGGTTGCCATCCGGTCCGAATACCACTGCCCACGGTGCATGTAGGCCAAAGCTGTCACTCGGAATAACCTTACCAAGGTAAGCACCAGTCTTGCCGTCATACTTCTGAACGTCGTTAGTGAATCGACAAGCGATGTACAAGTTACCGTCCGATCCAAATGCCATTTGGCGGCCTCCACCTAACTGGCTTTGACTCGGCACGAAATCGTCAAAGAAACGGATTGTGGCGTCGCCCTCGGTAGCTGATGCACTGCCAATGGAGATCGTCGAGTCATCGTTGAGAATCGTCGACACTCCCATTACTGCGGTGCCGCCGGCAGGCGTAACGATCAAGTTGAACGTCTCGTTTGCTTCACCCGAATTGTCGCCGCTAACCATGACCTGTATTGTTTTAGTTGCTTCGCCATCTGCAAACGTCACCGTTCCGGAAGTGGCAACGTAATCAGAACCTGCCAGTGCGGAATCATCTGCAGTTGCATAAGCAACCGTCTGCGTCCCACTTGAGCTTCCAGTCCGCTGAAGCGTGAAGATCGCCTGTGTCGTTGTTCCGGTCGAACCCTCGACAACAGAAGGATTACTGACCGCGACAGGGCTTAACACCTTGCCCTCGCTACCAGCCTTAAAGATTCCCAATACTTCGCCAGGCGTCAACGCCCTGTTGTAGATAGACAACTCGTCAATCAAGCCGTTAAAGGGTGAGTTTTTAAGTGTCCCGGGAAAGCCACCGGTGTTGCCGATGCCGACACCAGGATTGCTAGCTGAATTTAAATCACCGAACGGTCTAGCGTTATCGTACGTGGACTGCCCTGCCAAAATTCCGTCTACGTAAAGACTATCCAATCCAGTGGCAGCATCAAAAGTTGCGGCCACATGAGTAAATTTGCCAAGCGTTATTTGAGCCTTCAAATTTCCACCTTCCGTCGGGCTAATAACCCTGAATCGCAACAGCCCAAGGTTATCAATATCGAGTTGGTAGGGTGAGAGGTTGTCATCGCCACGAGATAAAATAACG
>JANLUJ010001380.1:0-2249 GCA_031363425.1 Pirellula sp. | reverse complement strand
CACGCCGTACGTAAGGGCAATTGGAAATTGCATTTCCCACACGACTATCTAACAGTCAATGGGCCGCCAGGCGCAGGTGGCAAACCCGCAAACTATGCAAAAATGGCGCCCAATTCCATCGAAGAATCTGGAATTCGCGGTATCGCTAGCCGCCACGGTTACAAGGTCGAGAAACTTGAGCTTTCTCTTTTCGAACTCGGTACCGATCCAAGTGAATCCCAGAATGTTGTATCGCAGAACCCCGTCGTAGTATCCCAATTGGAGGAGCTCGCAGAGGCATTTCGAAAGGATCTCGGCGATGCCATCACTAAATCGACTGGCTCGGGGGTCCGCCTTGTGGGAATGGACACATTGAAGCAAGCTCAATTCAATGAAAAGACATTTGCGAAAGCGAACCTTATGGCATGGTGTATTGTTCCTTTCGATGCCGCAAAGCGATCACCGGAACAACGTGCGAGCATGTTGCGAGACTTGGGAATTAAACGATTCGCTTACGACTATCGAGCCGAACACATACCGAGCTTCGAAAGGGAAATCGCCGCGTTAAAGGAGAATGGCATCGAACTGTCTGCTTGGTGGTTTCCAACCGTGCTCAATGATGAAGCCAAAATGATTCTGTCGCTTTTTGAAAAGCACAAGCTGCACCCGCAACTTTGGGTGATGGGCGGCGGAAGTGAAAACATGTCCCCAAGCGACGCAGATGCCTTCGCCTCCAAAGAAGCCGAGCGAATTCGGTCCATTGCTATCGCAGCCCAAAAAATTGGATGCAAGGTCGGCTTATACAATCACGGGGGTTGGTTTGGGATACCCGAGAACCAACTGGAACTCATTCGCCGAGTGGATATGCCAAACGTAGGGATCGTCTTTAATCTGCACCACGCCCACGATCAGCTCGATCGATTGCCGGCCGTTTTAGCGATGCTCAAACCACATCTCTTGGTCGTCAATGTTAATGGCATGCAAACCGATGGCGAACGGTTGGGAAAAAAGATTCTGCCGATCGGGGAAGGCGACCGCGATCTAGAGGTCCTCGCGGCGATTTCCCAAAGCGGCTACGATGGACCCATCGGAATTTTGAACCACACCGACGAGGATGCAAGAGTAAGGCTCGAAAAAAATCTTTCGGGGCTAGAGTCCGTAGTGTCTAAATTGTCCGCACAGAAAACCAATAATTGATTTGAACTTTACGAAAGAGGCTTGGTTGCCTTGAATCATAAGTTGGTTATGATCACTGGTCGTTTAAATGTTAGCCGAAGACGTACGACGAACCATTCGAGTACGCCTGCGGCTGACTGTTAAACGATCGGTGCAACACAAAAACCAAGAAAGTCTCAAATGGCTCGAGCCGATTTGATTTCCGTTGAATGCAGACGAGGGATTTTTCGTTACGATCATTACGGTATCGACATTGGTGATGGCACGGTGGTCCATTTGGCAACTGAGCCAGACGGCAACGAGATGTCGGTGCAACGAGTGAGCAAAGACATATTCGCAAATGGCTCGTGCATTTCGATCGAGACCGTTGAAGAAGAACTCCCGACCGATACCGTCATCGAGGCAGCCTTGGCCTCCGTTGGCAATAAAGGTTACGATTTGGTTATTGGAAACTGCGAACATTTTGCAAGGCAAATGAAAACAGGTAAGGGGCATAGTGTCCAGGTAGATATGTGCGTCAGTACTGCGGTTCGAACAGCGTTTTCCAGTTTCGTCAGTACTGCTCGACGTCATGTGATTGCAGGTTCAGTAACCGCGGTTTCGCAATCGAAATTTCTGGTCGCTGCCGGTTCGCTTGTACCGACGGTGGTTGGTGAGACGGCTAGGCAAGGAGCATATTTGGCGGCCCGCCAATTGAACATGACACACATTCAAGCGGAGCGTTCTAGTCGCTCCGTGGGCCACGCGGCCTGTGCGCTCGGCGGTTTCATGGTGGGTGGACCAGCAGGTTCAGCTGGCGCGCTCGCGATCTCGGTCGCATCGGATAGATTGACCGACGCAATCCAAAAGCGTTTTTTTTCACAGGATCAAAATGTGGGATAGGCTTCCAGCCTGTCGCTCTTGTTATATGCCAGCCTGTCGCTCTTGTTATGACAGGCTGGATGCCAAACCAAAGCCTACCGTCTTGGATAGCCAAGAAGCTCGAACGATCCACCGGTCAAGAAGGTAGTACAGCTTTAGAACGCCCCAATGGACCCCATGCCCATTGGACGTAAAGTTTCCGGGACAAAAGCCGATTGCATCAACTATTCTCT
>JANLUJ010001373.1:0-4932 GCA_031363425.1 Pirellula sp. | reverse complement strand
CCTCGATCGATGCAAACATTGGTGGGTCGAAGCAGACCAAACGTTGAGCGATGCAGGGTTCATTGTTGGACTAGTGGTTATGGCGTTTGGCTCATGGTTTACCGACAAGATCCAGTTGCATGCCGTGTTCGGTGCGTTTGTCATGGGTGCAAGCATCCCCCGTGGAATTATGGCCAGAGACTTGATCGCTAGAATACAGCCGCTGTCCGTCGCATTGCTGTTGCCGTTATTTTTCACATACTCGGGCTTGAACACCAAGATTGGATTGCTCAATTCCACCTACCTCTGGGGAATGTGTGGATTGGTTTTTGTCGCTGCGGTTGCCGGTAAGTTTGGCGCCTGTTGGCTGGCGGCGCGTTGGAGCGGACTGCCAAATCGCGAAGCCCTTGGCATTGGAACCCTGATGAACTCTAGAGGACTTATGGAACTAATCATCATCAATATCGGTCTCCAAAAAGGTGTGATCAGCGAAGCCTTGTTCGCAATCTTGGTTATCATGGCGGTTGTAACCACGCTGATGGCATCGCCATTGTTCGACGCATTGGTTGGCTCGAGCGACGAAGCTTTAAAAAAACACGACTCGCTGGCTCGAAATAAAGTGTTTTGAACTGGAGAAACGGGTTCCCAGGCTAGCCGGGAACCTACGCATTGAGGGTTCTGCCAGCTCCCTTAGATCCGCACTTCCCCGCACTCCTTGGATCCAATCTTGCATTTTGAACACGAGCCATCCCTCATGAATACCAAGGTCCTCGGTTGGCATTGGCTCGTCGATCTTTTTCAGTGCTCCAATTTGCCAACGGATCCATTGATTCTCGAATCCATTCTGATTGAGGCAGCTGAAATGGCAGGTGCCACCGTCGTACAGACTTGCTTCCACCAGTTCTCACCGCATGGGCTGTCAGGTGTCGTTGTTATTGCTGAATCGCATTTGGCTGCACACACTTGGCCAGAACATCAAGTTCTATGCCTCGATCTTTTCTCCTGCAGCGACAAAATCAATGCACAAGCTGCAATCGATTTCATTGCCGAAAGAATTCAGGCAGGAAAGGTCGATCAACGCAATTTTACACGAGGGAATTTGATAGATTAGAGCAATCCGATGAGTCTTTGCGAGTCACCTGCATCCTGAGTCATTCCCAATCCAATAAGGAATTCGTAATCATGTTTCGTCGCGCCGAAGACAATCTTGAGTTGCGACCGATGATGACAAACGACATTCAAATGGCATTGCGCATCATTCACGACTACGACGAAGACGATGCAGCCGAAGCGCAAGCAACGTATCAGCGGGGGATCGAAGGTCAGTTTTGTTTGTGCGAGAACGGTGCAGTTATTGGGGTGGTTGGAGCGAAACACATCCCGGATACCGACGGTTCATTCGGACTTTCTTGGACTTTCTTACAACGCGACCATCGACGCTCTGGCAAAGGGACACGAATGCTCAAATGGATAGTCGAGATCATGAAAGAGCAAGACGCTCGCAAAGCGTTCGTTCATGCAAGCGACTACATGGACCCAAACGAGGGCGATATCTATCGGGATGCGCGAGATAACTACCTGCAAGTAGGGTTTACGCAAGAGATTCGGCAACAGGATTATTATGCGCCAGGTGAGTCAATGCTCGTTTACGGTTTGCGTCTATCGCCACGCGAAGTAGTCAACGTAGTACTCAACCTCGATGACATCAAACTGACTGACGTCGACGAGATACCAGAGACCAACGACGCCTATTGGTTGGCCTGGGAACTAGTTGCACAGGGGCAAGGGACGAAGCCTCAGGACTTTCAACGCATATTCGACGAGGTGCGGGGTTGGGGAGGCAGGTCAATTTACATGGCGTTCCCCTCGGATGTTGCCAATGCATCCACGCTCGTTACGGCGGCCAGGTTCAAGGCTTCCGGCCGGCTGATCGACTACTACGAGGACGGGATAGACGAAGTGCACTACCGGTACGATGTGTGAAATTGCTCGCGAAACAGAACTTATTCAGATTGAAAGGAAACAAAATGTTGCCGATGAAAGCGAACTGCGAGAAGTGCTGGATTGAACTACTTGGCGATTCGCCCGATGCTCGCATTTGCTCCTACGAATGCACTTTTTGTTCAAAGTGCAGCTCCGAGCTCAAAGGGATATGTCCAAATTGTTCCGGTGAGCTTGCTCCAAGACCGCGCCGCTTTCCCAAGAAAAACTAAAGTTTTCTCTAAATCTGATCGGACGCTAGCAGCGTCCGCCACGTGATCTGATCTGCTAGCGTGAGCTTGCAGTTTTTTTTGTTTCAAGAAGGTAGAATTGGATACCGCTGAAAAATCGACATTCTAACGAAATTCATAGAGACCAAACAATGACTAAAATCTTACGGCGGCAGTTGATCAAGGTTTGCACGTTGGCGGTCGCGATCCCGACGATTCCAATGACGTTTTCCCTTCAGTCCATCGCCGCGAACTCAACCAACAACGAAGAGGCCGATCCATGGCTGGGCTTGAAGGTGGGAGTCGCGACCTACACCCTACGTGACTTGCCCATTGAAGAGACGATACAGAGTGTAAAACGCGTTGGGCTTAAGTATGTCTCCATAAAGAACAACAAAAACCATATCGATTTGTCTCATTCGAGTGATGAACGTAAACGACGTGCACAAATGTTTCGAGATGCCGGAATAACTCCGCTCAGTGTCGGCAATGTTTCCATGAAAACAGGTGAGGGTGACATTCGAAAAGCCTTTGAGTATGCCCGCGACATCGGAGTCTCGACAATCGTTTGCGCACCCAGCCACGATGCCATTCCCATCCTTGATAAGATGGTCAAGGAATTCGACATTCGACTCGCGATTCACAATCATGGACCAGAGGACAAAGGCTTTTTCCCATCCCCTTTCGATGTCATGCGGGCCGTCGAGAAGTTCGATAAACGCATTGGATTATGTATCGACGTTGGACACACCGCCAGGGCGGGCGTAGACCCAGCGGACTCCATCCTCAAATGTCAGGATCGTTTGTACGACGTGCACATGAAGGATATATCCGCGTTGGGCGACAAAAACATGCCTATTGAAGGGGGACGCGGAATACTCGATCTGAAGTCGATTCTTGCCGCACTTCTCAAGATCAAGTATCGAGGCCTCGTAGGCTTTGAATACGAAAAAGACAGCAAGGACCCAGTCCCCGGACTCGCTGAATCGGTAGGTTACAACAAAGGGTTACTCGCGACGATGAAATAACTCTCAGCGCAAAGTCGCACCCGGCAAGTGCGACCTAACGTAGGTCGTACCTCAATGGCATTCACATTCGGACATGTGAGCCGCCGGGCGCTAGCCGCGGGTGACTTAAATTCAGTGAAATTGCCTCGTTACACCGGCGGCTAGCGCCTTGCCGCTCACCAAGTGAGTGCCATTTGGTCGTACACGCCGGATGTGACCTTGCCCACAACTACTGCTAACTAAACAGGAAAGCCAATGTGCTTCATTCCTTCCCAAGAGCTGCCATCCCAATCGATCACTTCCTTGAGCCACCTTTCCACATCTGCAGAAAAGGCATTTAGCAACACCTCCCCCTTTTCCTTGCTAGCCAAGTGAGGCCAGCCGATATGGCCAATGCTGCTTCGATCCTTTGTCGTCCAAGCCCGATTGGCTGGACGGAAAGCATTACCCGGCTCGATGACCGGTGCATTTTTGAAGTCGCCTACAAGCTCGGAACGAAGGGCTAAGACCATGGATGTCTCCCATTCGCACGCGTGCCCCATTTCCCGTTGCTCGATTGCAGGATCAATCGTCCAAGGTTCTATTCCAAGCCCCCAATAAGTCGCCATCAATAGCAAAAGGTCCTTGCGGATTCGATGACGCTGCCGAATTTCGAAGAGCGCATGCTTGGCAGGCACGTCGTTCCCTCCGTGACCGTTGAGCAACACAATCCGTTTGAATCCATACGAAAGAAAATTTTCGACCAAGTCGTTGAGTATGTCCAGGTAGGTTCGGCTCGAGGCGGACAACGTTCCAAAAAAATCCAAATGATGATCTGAATTGCCGAGCCACAGTAACGGCGCGACCAGGATGGACTTGCTAAGCGATTTTTCGACTCGATCGACTATCTCGCCTAATAGAAGGCTGTCCGTCCAAACCGGCAAATGATCGCCATGTTGCTCGATGGCGGCAATCGGGATAATAACCGGTGTTGCTCTGGATATTGCACCGATTTTGGGCGAACTTAGCTCAACTAGTTTCATGTTTCACTTCGACCTTGAAATTCTTTAGACGCAAACAGAAAGTAGCATCATTCTACGGTGCATTTAAAATGCGTGAAGTTGGCATCCGAAGCGAGACCACCCAACTTCCGTCCAATTCGTTGAGCCCAGCCTGGCGCATCGCACTTCGAAGAAGGCTAAAATGCCGGCTTTCGAAGAATCGGTGGGAACAATATGCCTATGATCAATGTCGATGGATTCGAAACTCTTGACGTGCCCAACTCAACGATGCCTACCGAAGAAACTGGGAAGTCTCAAAAACGCGAGAGTCGACGCTCACTTTGGATGCAGATACTTGTTCCGGTCGTGCTTGCCTGTTTGCTGTTGATGCAGACTACCTGGGCTCGACGCACGACCAGCATCACCTTCGACGAAACGTACTATCTCAATTGCTCAATTCAGTCGATTCATGACGGTTGGCTCGACCCGCGTTTGAGCAATAGTGGGGTTGGTGCTGTACCCATCACGATATGGGGTCTTCCAGTCGCTGCTGCATATCCGAAGTCGGAACGACCAGACGAGTGGAATGGTCGCTTAGAGGATCCGGCAATCAACGCGTGGTCGCGATGGTGGAATTCGGTTTTGATTGGTTTGCCACTAATGGGTTTGGTCTATTTCTGGCTTGATCGAAGGCGAGGAATCCTTGCTGCTAGCTTCGGGGGTTTGCTTATGACCTTTTCTCCCTCGATTCTGGCG
>JANLUJ010001368.1:0-3130 GCA_031363425.1 Pirellula sp. | reverse complement strand
CACTTTCGGCATACTTCTTTCTCCCTGGCTTGATGGTCGTAATGTGCCAGATGATGGCCACCATTTTATCAGCCAACGCCATTGTTCGGGAAAAAGAATCCGGAACGCTTGAACAGTTCTACATGACGCCTGTTCGCCGTTTCGAAGTCATCATAGGCAAAATGCTCCCGTACGTTGTGCAAACGACAATCGAGTTTGGATTGATCTTGCTGGTCATGACCACGGTATTTCAAGTGCCAATTCGGGGTCACATCTTGTTGCTCTTTGCTTTATTACTGCCCTTCACATTTACCATGCTTGCGTTTGGACTGTTGATTTCGACCAAAGCAGATACTCGCGATGCAGCTGGGCAAATGGCAATGGGGACGATCATTCCGTCCATCTTCTTGTCAGGCTATGTTTTTCCTCTGGATTCCATGCCCGACATTTTTAAGACAATTGCCTACTTTATTCCGACCACTTGGCTGATAGATGCATCGCGAGGCATCATCCTACGAGGTACGGATTGGGGAACTCTCTGGCAACACACCGCGGTACTTTGGTCTATGGCGATCGTGGTCACCGCATTCGCTGCGATAAGAATGCGCAAGCAAGTTGTATAATGTGGCTCTGTGGTCTCCACCGAGAGCAGCGAATCACAGCGGGGACCAGCGAATGACGGCGGGGACCGCCGTGCCACAATGGACTATTGCGACTCTGTACCACCATTAAGCATATATGCTAGCAAGTCCAAGATTTCGTCCTTGGTCATCAAGGCCAGTAGGTTGACGGGCATTGGAGAGACCTTCGACGTTCCAATACTCACTACCTTTTTTCGATCGATCGCCGTTTGTTGGTTTGGGTCCGATGCATCGGTATTGAGCGTGATAGTATCCCCATTTAGATTTACGACGACTCCTCGAATCCGCTCATCGTCTTCGGTAACGACTTCGATCGGCACGAATTGTTCGTTGATCTCCTTGCTCGGGGTGACAATTTGCTCTAGCAGATCTTTGATCGAATAACGCCGTCCAGCGCTTGTTAAATCAGGGCCGGTCATGCCGCCAGCGTTGCCAAATCGATGGCATGTAAAACAAGCGGCTGCACCGAACATCTTCCGTCCATTCTCGAGATCTCGCCTTAGTAGACCTTCCGTCAATGACCCGTTTTGATTTAGGCCCTCGTTCGCCACGGTCACCAATTCCTCCAATGAGTAGGCGTTTTCCTTACGGCCTGCAAATATCGCCCCCACATTCTCAATGGCCGATTTGCGAATGGGCTTTTGTTCAATCAGTGTTGCCAACTCCGCTTTTTCGGCAGCCGAGAACGTGTTCAATGCGTCGTTTCGAATAAACTCGATAAACTTGTCGAAGCTTGCACCGCCCCGAAAATTGGCAGCCTTCAAAAACCATTCCAGGTAAGCCGTTCTCGTTTGGCTAGTCCAACCCTTTCTTAATTCTCGCAGCGATCTGGCATATTCGATCTGTTCTTCTTGGCTTGGGGAACGAGCCATTAGAGCAATCGCTTTATCCGCAATCGTGGGTGATTGCAGATAGACCAACGTTTCGCAAAGCAACCAGTTCAAATCAAAAGTCTTGCTTGGAAAGGCAGGATCCAGTTTGGAAATCAATCGGTCAACCGTCGATTCGTCTGGTCTTCCGAAACGATTCAAAATGATCTCAAGCGTTCGAACATAGGTAAGCTGCCGATCGGCTGGAAGTTTCAGCCAATCCATTTTTTCCATGGCTGCTAATAGCTTCGTTCTCAAATCGCCATCAACCGCAGGGGATTTTTCGTTTCTTAGCGACGGGCAAACTCCACCAACTCTAGCTGCCGCAAGGATTGCTTCGATCTGCGTCGCGGCATTGGATTCACTTAATGCTCGTGGTAACCAGCTTTCTAGCGGCTGATGTTCGACTGCAATTCGAGCAGCCCATCGGATAAATCGATCGTTGCTTGCCAAATGCGGCCAAGCGATTTCCATGGCCTTCGGGTTTTGCTTGCCGTGGAAAAACTCGAGCTGCTTGCGAACCGATCTCGCATGGGCAATTTCGGGACTCAGGTTGGTTGAAGGATCGACTTGGGGCAGATAACCTTTTGAGACGGCTTCGGTTGGTTCCGCGCCAGTGTAGGTGACTCGATAGAGGCCGGACTGGACACGACGACCACCGATGACAAAGTACATGGCACCGTCCGCTGGACTGATAATAGCGTCCGTCATGGGAAGCGGCGAACCTGAAATAAACTCTTCCTTGGTCGCAATGTAACTTGAGCCATTCGGCGACAAGTGAACTGCCCACATCTTTCCCCAACTCCAATCGAGAATGAAGAGAGCCTTCTGGTACTTGCTCGGAAACTTGGCACCATAACCAAAGGTGGTGCCAGTTGGTGAACCAGGACCGATATTGATCGTTGCTGGCAAGTTGTCGGAATAGAACTCAGGTCGCTTTCCGGCTCCATTTCGCCATCCATATTCGGAACCGCTTACTACATGGTTTACTCGCGTTGGCCGATACCAAGAGGTATTGAAATCGTATTCCATGTCGGCGTCGTACGTGAACAGCTCCCCTTCGTCGTTGACAGAAGCATCGAAGATGTTTCGGTAGCCGTTTGAGAAGACTTCAAACTTTTGACCATCCGGCGAAACCTTATAAATGATTCCGCCGGGGCCAACCGCGTCGCGCATAAAACCTTTTCCATCGGGCATTCGAGGTAATAAATGGTCTTCACCCCAAATAGATGGTACCGGCGAGGTTGATTCGGTCTCGGTTTTCTTGGTGCCGTTTCCGCAAACAAGATAGAGTGATTTGCCATCGGGAGTTGGCACGACGGCATGAACGCCGTGGTCACCCTTGGCCTCGATTTCTCGAAGCATTTCAACCTTGTCAAATTGATCATCGGCATTCGTGTCGGAAATACGATAAAGCCCTGACGGAATTTTTTTCTCATAGTCATTGACTCCGACATACAGGGCACCAAATGCCCAGACCATGCCGTTCACAGCGCGAATCTCGACAGCCAGTCTTTCGACCTTTTGTGGATCCAAGGGTTGTCCGGCTGGGGGCGCTGCGAAACGGAAGAGTCCGCCGTATTGATCACTCGCAATAATCCTGCCTTTGTTATCCAAACATAGGTTAACCCACGATCCTTC
>JANLUJ010001334.1:0-1636 GCA_031363425.1 Pirellula sp. | reverse complement strand
CGTGAAGATAGATTCGAACCGAAGGGGCGAGGCAAAGCATCAGCTCGCTCTCTTTGCGTCTTGCAACACGGCATTGAGTGCGCTGATAGCATCGCATTGCAATTCGATCTTTGTGCCATCGCTGAGCAAAACGATTACGGAACAATCCAAGCATATTTGACGAAATCGGAGTCGATTCAATGGATATCATCGAACTCGTCATGGCAATTGAAGAAGAGTTTGATTATTGAATTGTCTATTTGGCCGTTTCATTCCTCGATCGCATCGATGGCATTCAAATGGCACTCTCAAAGAAACTATTCGATTAGAGAAATAGTTTTGTCGAAGATGGATACCATCGAGCGGTAGTTGGAATTGAAGCTTCGATTCGCCCCAAAGTTGTGGAAAAGTATGCCGAAGAATGGCGGATGTCCGGGCTCGTAAAGCGGTGGATTCTACGTCGAAGAATTGAGCGTGAGATTATTGAGCAAGTCGCACAGGCCTCGGAACACGTTTCGCCGGATTCACTATTCTAACTCTCCAACATTGTGGACGTTGGCAATGGCTGCCAAACGTTTTTCTCAGGTACAAATCCTTTGACAAAACGGCGTCGAATACCGAGAATCCGATCAACCAAATCCCCATCCGGAATAAGAACAAGGTCTGTCTTCAAAGCCAATGTCGAAACGAAAGCCGAGAGAAACAACATATTCCAACACGGATTTCGACCTTAAGTCTGCTCGTCCATTTGACGTCTTGCGGCAAGAGCTTGAGACCACTTGCTGCGTTCTCCACTACACCCACGGCGACGACGGAAACTGGCACTCCATTGTGGAATCCTCACTTTCCGACGACAAGAGTCTTGGAAACAAAACGGCCGAAATGGACATCAAGTTCATCCTGGACGCGCTGGTCCATTTGACTCCCAACGCAAAGATGGATTTGGATAGCTGCTACATGAGAGAATTCAACATCGGAATCGATTGCTGGGACACATGGTCATATGTAAAGGCGCTCTCAGCTGAGATCGTACGCGAAGTTGCTGAATATTCTTGCTCAATTGCTGTGACGCTCTACCCAATGCGAAACCCTGATGGTACACCAAAAGATTGATCCTCCTACGCCCCTTTCCACAGGTTGGTGCGTAGTACCGATTTCCAAACTAGCAACAACACTGTGGACGTTGGCGCTGGCTACCTAGATCCGTCCTTTCCACAGTTTGGCTAAAAGCTACCTGGGCTTCGGCGCTGGACGCTTGCTGTAGGATAGATGCTTCGGAACAGCCAACAATCCGCGAACAGCTGCCAGCATCCAACTCACACGTGGACGTAACCGTAGTTGGATAGCAACAAGCTAGCCAACCACTGTGGAAGTTGGCACTGTTGGATGCATCGGATAACTTTACCGTCGCGACGTCTACAATGTCGTGACTATACTCACGGAAAAACGAAAATCAGCTGCCCACCCAAAAATAGTGTGTCCTGATGGGTGCTTGTTCCTATCGGCTTATGAAGCGTTGCCGAAAAGTTTTCAAATAGTTGTGCCTCGATGAATAAAGTTGGCCATCGAAGGGGTCTTCTTAACTGAATACCAGTGAAACACCCCAATGGAGTAGGAATGAGCCAACTTGCCCACCGACTTGCAAGTGGAGAAAGTA
>JANLUJ010001324.1:0-1085 GCA_031363425.1 Pirellula sp. | reverse complement strand
GACGAATCGCGAAGCGTCACCTTTGGCGAGATCCCGCAGGATTGCGCTGTAAAGCGTTGCGTGGGGCGTCTTACCACCGGGGCTAGTCCAATAACCCTTCGCTACCATCGCGTCGATGATTTCTTTGGCGTTGAGCGGTTCGGTCGATTCGGTAAGGACCTTGATCGCGGCGGTAACACAGCTGAGTTTCTTTGCTTCCAGGTCGTTCGCATTCGTATCAGTCTTTTCCGCCTTAGGCTTCTTGCTCCGCATCATACTTATGCCCAACGATCAAATTCATGAATTACAAGCATTGCTTTAGATTAGGTTTCCTGCTTTCGCTGTTAGCTTTTTCTCTAACTCGGTTGTACGGTGATGATGTTGCTAGTTGGAGCTTGAGCCAACAACGACCAGACTTCAGAGCCCTGCCTTCTGAAATTCGTGAACTAACTGTCGCGAATCGCATTTCGAACTGCTTAATAGCGGATCGATGGGTTGTCGCACTCGTTGAGGAATGCACGCTAGAACCAAAGGGAGTTTTCTCGCGGTACTTGATGTCAAAATGTCGATGTGTTTCGATCCTGGCGTACAATCTTGATTCCACTGAATGGCGCACCTTGGAGTTTGGTGGTACAAGCTACGCGTCGGTAAGAATCATACGAGCTAAGTCAAACTCAATTGCAATCTTGACCGAGGACCCAGGAAAAAGTTCGCATCTTGTCGTGTGGGCACTTGAAAGAAACACTATTGAAAATCGGACGCAAGTGCTTTCAGGTAAAATCGACAACAATCACGGCCTGCTCGAAGAATTTATTCCGTCGTGCCCGCATTCAGACATTGGAGTCAAAGAATCCTGCGAACTGCTCTTTGCTCAAGGTTACATGTGGGATTTCGATGCCCAGGCGAATGCTCCCTTTCGAGCCATTTTGACTAGCCCAGAACGTATTCTTCGTTTTGAGCCGAAATCGGAAGGATTTGAAGTTTCGGTGTCGGAAATTGGGCCTGTAGAGAGTTACGTGAAATTGCTCGACGACAATGAATTGAATGCACGTTTCAAGGGGGATCGCGTAAAAAAGGTTTTGTTTCCACGAAATAGTGGATTCTCC
>JANLUJ010001311.1:0-2515 GCA_031363425.1 Pirellula sp. | reverse complement strand
TAGGCGTCGCGGCGAGTGCAGGGATTGCCTCCCCTCAAGATGTTAAGTTTGGCCCGGACGGACTGATGTACGTTCTTAGCGCGGGGAACAATCGCATCCTTCGCTTCGCCGCGAACGGCACGTATGTCGATGATTACGTCCCGGCCGGCAGTGGAGGTATGGTGTTTCCTCTTCGCATGGCTTTCGGCCCTGATGGAGACTTGTATGTGACGGCGTTTGGCACTTCCCAGAATATCATCAGCCGGATCTTGCGCTTCGGGACCGAAAACGAAGCAATCTTCACGGTCTCAAACACGACACCTAGCACTTTGCCGGTGACCGTGAACTACACAACGTCCGACGGCAACGCTCTGGCGGGCATCGACTACACGGCGTCAACCCGTACTCTCACATTCGCTCCTGGCGTCACGTCTGAGACGATCCGTATACCAATCCTCGATGATACAACTACTGAGCCAACAGAGACATTTGCCGTCAACTTGTCGAATCCCGTAGCAGCGACCATTGCAGTTGGACAAGGCATCGGGTCCATTCTTGATAACGATCCCTTCACAAAATTCTATGTGGTGAACGACGCATCCACCGATCGAACTTACGAGTACGGCGAGACAGGTACTTCGGTCGAAAACTATGCGCTCGCTGGCGGTAACACTGCTCCGCGTGGAGCCGCTAGCACGACACTTGGAACGACTGTCTGGATCGTGGATGCCAATAAAAGTGTCTATGTTTACGACACAAGCGGAGCATTGCAAGGATCTTGGGCAGCGGGTGGACTTCAATCTACTGCCCAACTCGAAGGCATCGCGACCAACGGCACCGATGTTTGGCTGGTCGATAACAAGACCGATAAAGTTTATCGCTATGCCAAAGCTGCGCCGCTGACCAACGGAAGCCCAGTTGCTACTAGTAGCTTTAGTCTAAATAGCGGTAACACATCACCCAAAGACATTGTGACCGATGGAAATTACTTGTGGGTGGTCAATGACAGTACGACCGACAAAGTCTTTAAGTACACGATCGGCGGCACGTATGTTGGCAGCTGGACGATTTCCACTCCAGGCGCATCAAGCCCAACTGGCATCACGCTTGATCCGTCCAACCCCGCGCACATTTGGATCGTCGATAGTGGCACGGACAAAGTCTATCAGTACAAAGATTCAACAGGACTAACTTTTGGTAGCAGATCGGCCAATTCAAGCTGGGCGCTAGACGCTAACAACACGAACCCACAAGGCATCGCCGATCCGCCACCACCCAGTGCGATGTTGTCTGGTCTGAATTTAGGGAACAGCAAGGGCGTCGCAGCCGAGGCTGTTGCATTGGCGGGTACTGGCCCAGTTCCTATGCCTTGGTTCGGAACAACATCTTCCAATATTGGTTCAGCTACGCTGACTCGAGTGGAAACGAAGGCTCGGAGTATTGATGACATCATGAGCACCTTCGGACGCTCGATGCAAATGCCGCATGTTCCTTCGGTTTCGACAGATCCAAAGCCGATAGTGTCTCGCGCGTCGTTTGATCCTGGCGAAAGCGATGAATTAGCAAAAGCAGATGAACACATCAGTGACTTGATTGGCTTATTGGCTAACGACCTTTGGCGATAAACATCGTCGGCAGCCAGAGTAGAACAGTTGTCCCAACTGTTTTCGTCCAGCGCTTGATCCGCCATTCACCTCAATATACAAATGTGAGAAAAAGTGGGATAGGCTTCCAGCCTGTCTTGCTTAACAGTATCCGTTTCGAACAATTTTCCCAAGCAGACTCGAGCTATTTGCTTAGCTTTCGCTTTATCGAAACCTTTCGCATCTTCCCGACAGGCTGGAAGCCTACCCCACGTTTGGAGGGAGAAGGGGAGCGAGAATGGATACGCTCTCAAACGTGTAGCCAAAAACCGAAAATTCCGCAGGGCAAGCCTGCGGGATTTAAAACACCGGAACAGTGCGACTTGCTATTTGTCTTACTGAAGTTGCTCTCTGATCTTGTCCAATCGCTTCGGCGAAACACTTACTCGAGTCCCCAGTTGTTGCGCATAGATCGAGACGCGAAGCTCTTCGATCAACCAACGGTACTCAAGCAGGAGTCCTGTCGGTTCAACTCGTATCGCTGTTCCACTGGGTAGCAATTGAATGGTCGCTGGCGATGGTTGCATGCTCGCAATCCGTGTTGAACAGTCTTTCCAGTAGCCCGTTGCCGTTGCGTCTGTCGCTAGGTCCTTGATGGGACCAACCGACTTGAGTCGATCCAGCCGAATCGCGATGGCCTGAAGATAACGCGGAAGCTCTCGGACGTAACACCATGGGACATGATACGACAAAGATTCATGAAACAAGGCCGTTAGTTGCTCTCGGATCGATCGAACATTCTCCGACCACGTGGCCGGTGTTTTCTCCAACAGCGATCGGACTTTGTGATTGGCCTCAGCAAATTTTGGCAACCATCGCCCAATTTCTGCGGCCGCACCGGCCACGCGCTCGATCCGCTTGAGTCGGCAAATTTCAAATTCGACCTTGGTTCG
>JANLUJ010001304.1:0-8422 GCA_031363425.1 Pirellula sp. | reverse complement strand
CAAAGCGGAAAAGAGTCGCAACAGCAATCCCAGTCGGTAGCCAAATCAGAGTGACGCTGGTGCCCACCGCCGGTATTTTCAGGCCGACGTAACCAGTCACGAAATATGCCAAAGCAATTGCTATCAAAATGAAAAAATATTTTGGCATGGGCACATGTAAAGGTTAGTTGTGCGACTCGCAATCGCTGTTTACCGAATTCGTTAGACTCATTCTCCAAATTGCATTGAGTACAGGTCCGCGTTTATCATTTCTACTCGCAATCGAATTGGCTTATTTTGAAGCGAGGAGACCGCGGACCTCCATTCGACAGTTTGTTCGATCTGGTCGCCGACTAGCGGTACGCAATCTGCAAGTGCGAATCCGACCAACGGCTTGCCCGCTTCGTCTTGCACTTCGAATCGAATGCTCCCAGACCTCATTGTCGCGAAATTCACTCTCAATTGAAGGCCCGAGAATGTAAACGGCTTCGTGACAAACTCGCTCGTCGTTTCACCCGAATGAACCGAAACAAATCCATCGGTCCGAAAACTGAAACGCCGCACGCGGCTGCCCGGGCCAGTATAGTAGGCCTCCGTCGCATAAACCGATAACTCGCGGGCCTGCCCCGGCAATTGCAATAGCCCGTGCGTCATGTAATTGCTTCGATTCCCATCTCGGTCCTTAGGCGCGTTGATCGGAATGAGTTCCGTGTTCCATCGCTTGAAATTCAATCCATCGCGACTGGTCATGAAAACAGGTTCGACCTGTTCGTTCTTCGGTTGAAGCCGAGTGGGGAATCCGACGAGCATGTGAGGTGCTCGGAAGTAAGGCTGAATCGCATTGGTGTAGAGGTGTTCATCTGGGGCATCGCCGTATTCAAGATACCTTGGATCGTTCCAACTCACAAAGTCGGCCGATACGGACATCATGATGTCGCGAACTCCATCCCGAAACTTGCGATGGTAAGCGATATACCTGTTCTGTGTAGGGTGCCAAAAAGCCAGGTTTTGAGAATCGAAGTCTCCCTTGGTAATGACATGCTTGTCACGCATCAACGTCCAATGCACGCCATCGGCTGATCTGTATGCCTTTAGCCCTTTCGAGTCGCCGGCTAACGCTTTGTACTTAGCATCGGGTCGGCAATCTGGATTTGCATCGAGAAAGGGGGTGAAGTTATGCGTTCCCTCGCCAGACAGTATGATGTTATTGTCTTTCGAACCTTGGAATTCGATGATTCCTAGTTTGGGTTTGACCCAGTTGAAGCCATCCGTGCTTTCAGCATAACAAGTGAATTCCGGATGCGTGGCTTTCTTTGCATTCTCATCAAAATGCGCGCCGCGGTAGACCATTCGAAACCGATCGCCGTCGGCAAACATGGAGTAATAAGCAGACGTGTTCCCTTCCCATGGAGCATCACAAACGAGTGCTACTTCCTTGGGCTGTGGGGTGTGTAGTTTCAAGGACGTTCCGCGATGTTGATCGATTAGGAATTCGTCGACAAAAAGCTCACGACGCGATCCGATGTCCAGCCTGCGATCAAAGGTGAATGGGTTGTTAGGATCCTCCGTAACGGTTACAAGAACAGGCGGATTAAGTCTTACCTGATCGGTTTGCACTCGCCATAGATTGGGAACCCGCCAAGCCTTTTGGACTTGCCAGACGTGTCCATCGGCATGAAGGTAGAGAACTGGCTTGACCCATTCTTTGCAACTTTCGACAAGCTGCTTGAAGAAGAGTTCATGTGCTGCTGCGGGGGTCGCTTGAGCAAGTAAGACGGCGGCGCGGGCGTCCGACTTGTGACGCGCAAATTGCTCCGAGACCCAATCCGCATCCTGTTGCAATCGCGTGTCCCATTCCGCTTTGTCATGAACTTTGCCACCTACGATGTTCAGCCCAATCACGAGAACTCCTTTGGAAACAAAGGCGAAATTCTCAGGGCGCGACTTCTGTTTTTCGAGCGCGGGTGAATTGGGGAAATGTTTTTCGAAATCGCGAAACTGGCGATTCCAAAACTCGAGACCCTCGGCTGGATTGTCTAGATCGTTCCACTCGTTGTCACCCAGTACCACGAACACTGGTCGTTTGGACTTTTTTAGGATGTTTGCGACGGTCGCGTATTGGGATTCCGGCCATTTCGTTTTCTTGCCCGTGACAACGTCACCGAGATGGACGAGAAACTCACTCTTGCCGTCACGACTGACCAAGTCGACATGATGTTCGAGCATTGGTTCCTCGTCCGGCGCATAGGGTCCACAACCCGTTGCTGAGAAATGCATCAATTGAGCTTGGGCAGATAAAGACAATGCGAATAGTGTTAGAAGCGTTGGGAGGAGCAAACGCAACATGGACTGTCTCCGTCGCAAAAGAGTTTTGGTGGCAAATGATTGGCTAAACATAGTTTAGGCAATCCGAGAAGAATAGGTGCAGATTGCATTGTCTCCGCGTTCCTCGTGCCTGTGCGATTCAAGGAAAGTAGCGTTCAAGACGGTTGTTGTAGGCCTTCAATAACCGTTTCTAAGAATTCGCGAGCGCGACGCGCAAGTTGGTCGACTCCTTCCGGCGTTTTCGGAGGAGAGATTAAAGGTGCCGAAATATTTTCATAAGCCAGCGGTATTGAAAGCCCTGCGAAGGCGACTGGCTCGAAGAGGCGGTAGTGATCAATCTCGCCGAAGCCTGGGCCACAGTCCTGGTCTTTGGGCCGGCTCAAGCCCAATATCGCGGCAACGATCGCCAAGTATCCTTGCACTCTCAGGTGAAGCATCTTCTGCCATGACGGGTGCTAGCTCTCCGTTGGTTTGACGATGCTTAACGCCCCATGCTACGTATCGAAAACCGGCGGCCTTGATACCCTTCAGTGCACGATCCAGCGGGAAATTGCTGTATGGAAGCGTCATGCATGCATGCTGAAAAATGCTCAGATTACGACTGTCTGCCGAAGTTTTGGAGCTGTCTGCTTGTTGCATGGAAACAGTGGCGAAGGCCGTTGTTGCACCAGCCAACAAGGTACGGCGAGAAATGGCATTTGGATTGTTTATGCTATTCATGTTTGTATCTTCATTTCGTTTAGTTCCAGCGGTAGGAGACGGTTGTCTGCGTTCAGCGGTCACTTAGGGCTCGGGGTTAAACGATTGATCAAAAGTATCTGGTCACGCCGGGGATAGCGACCTCGGGGGTTTCTAGCTTACCCCATTCATACCGTTGCGGCCTAAGGTCTTCTTCTGAATTCCATGCCATGTCCCAGGTAATCTCCTGGCCGGTGTAGGTTGCCATTCGACCCATGATGGCCAGCAATGTGCTTTTAGCCATGTACTCGCCGTTGTTGATCGGCTTGCCAGCCCTGATGCTGGCAAAGAGTTCGTCGTGCTCGACTTGATAGAGGTTCTTTTCCTCGCCGGAGTATTCCCATTCGCTTTGAGACGAAATGCGCACACCGTTGCGCCGCTCGGTGAGGTGAGCCGTCCCCTTCGAGCCGAGAAGGGTGACGCTGATATCGCTTTTGCAACCTTCGATCTGGCGTGTATTGCTAATCAGTCGGGTCCCATTGGCATATTCATAAACGACGCCGTGATGGTCGAAGATGTTCCCATATTCGGTACCTTTCCGCACTTCGCGGCCCCCCATTCCAATGGCTTTGACTGGATACTGATCTCTCATTGCCCAGGCACAAAGGTCGAGATTGTGAACATGTTGCTCGACATTGAAATCGCCAGAAAGCCAAGTGAAATAGTACCAATTTTGCATCTGCCAATGCATGTCGGTCCATTCGGGTTGGCGCGGTTTGACCCAAATTGGTCCTCGATAATCATTCGCGAGCAGGGTACGCACGTCCCCGATTGCCCCGTCCTGAATCCGACTCACAGCTTCCCTGTACGGATAGTGATACCGCAGGCATAGTCCTGATACGACTGCCAGATTTTTCTTTTTGGCCTCCTCACAGCTGCGGAGCACAGAATGAACGCCAGGCGCATCGACCGCACAAGGCTTCTCCGCAAAGACATGCTTTCCAGCAGCCACAGCAGCCTTTAAATGAATTGGTCTAAAATGTGGCGGGGTGGTTAGTAGTACGACGTCGACGCCACTAGCTATCACTTGCTTGTAAGCATCAAAGCCAACGAACTGCCGGTCGGGAGGGATATCTAATTTCGAAGCTAGACCTTCGGTTTTGCTTAGGCTCTTGAGGCTTTGGTGCAATCGATCTTCGAAAACGTCTCCCATCGCTGTCAGCTTGACCCGACTGTCAGCCATCAATGCTTGAGTTGCAGCCCCTGTCCCACGTCCACCGCAGCCGATTAAACCAATCTTCAAAACGTCGTCGCCAGCAACATGAACCGCCGGGCAGAGATTGACTGTGCCAACCAACGTACTACTCGCCGCCAGCGCAGAGTTCTTCACAAACTCACGCCGTGACGCACCGTGACGAATTGGTTCGGATTGTGTCATTAGCTCATTCCCGTAAATCCTAAAGTGAATTGCACACAGCGAAGCCTCCAGGCTCCTTTGTAGAACAATTGTCCTCAATTGCTCCCCGCCCAATGTCACCCCGTAATAGGTGTTGCAGAATCGGCACCGATCGTTCAGGTTTCAGGATATACTATCAAATTCCGGCCCATGCATGTAAGCTGGCCTATGCGTAACCGATTGCTAGTTGACATTTACTAAGTGGTGCGCGCCCAATGCATTGACGAACTTGGCCTATAGGGGAATCGAATTCCAAAGTTAATATTAAAATCATGAAACCAGCATCCAAAAAGCGATCAACCAACGCTATTAATCTCCTCCTGGTGAGTTCCGCATTTATTCTTGAGGGGTGCAGCCCCCGACCAGTCAAAGTTTCGCCTCAAACGATTCCACCCAGCCAAGATGTAGCTCAGGCGGAGGTGCATAATGATGCGGAAATGGAAAATCCCTTGGCAGGGCAGCCCGTCCAAACGATGCCTCCGGTCGTTAACAATTCCAGAAGTGGTACAGGCTGGAGCTACATGTATCCTTTTTTTTGGGGGAACGGATCAGGCTATGGCAGATCGTGGTCATCTTCCGGTTCGAGTAACTCTAGTCGCTTCAGCACCGGATCCTCGGGCTTTTACTCAGGCTCCGGTCCCGCTTCCCATTTCGGTGCCCAAAACTCAGCATCTTCGTCCGCCGGAAATTCGACGAGTTACAAGACACCGACAGTTCACTCCCCCACAACCCATACTAGTGCGCCACATACGACCAGTTCTCCAAACGTATCGCGAGGCGGGTTCGGCGGCCATAGTTCGAGCGCGAGTTCATAATCTAAGCCATGCGCCGATTGAAATCGAAACAGCGAACGGACTGGAAGAAGATTGTTGAGTCGCAAGGGCTTCACTACCATACGTTTGATGACCAACTCTATTGGGACGAGAGCGTATGCTACCAATTTGAAGAGGATGAGATTGATGCACTAGAGAAAGCGACCTATGCGCTTGATGGAATGTGCCTCGAGGCAGTTGAGACCGTTATCCGCGAGGGAATGTGGGACCTGTTTCGAATTGCTCCCGCTTACCGCGATTGGATCCGTCGTAGCTGGGACGTTGACCGACATACGATTGTCGGTCGGTTTGATCTTGCTTACGATGGCCTTGGGTCACCCAAAATGTTGGAGTACAACGCCGACACACCGACCGGATTGCTTGAGGCGGCTGCAGTCCAATGGTTCTGGCTGCAAGATTGTTGCCCGGACATGGATCAGTTCAACTCGATCCATGATCGTCTCGTCGAAGCCTGGCAACGGTTCTTGCCAGAGTGCAGTGGCATATTGTACTTTTTGTCGACAGCAGGACATGTCGAAGACTATATGAACGTGAATTATTTGCGTGACACAGCCATCCAAGCAGGCGCTCGCACCGAGTATCTGCCAGTGGAAGAGTTAGGATTTGACGATCGATTGGAGCAATTCGTTGATACTAAAGACCAAGCCATTTTGAGTGCGTTTAAGCTGTATCCTTGGGAATGGATGCTCGACGAAGCATTTGGGAAACACTTGGTCTACACGAAAATGAAATGGCTTGAGCCACCCTGGAAAATCCTGCTGAGCAACAAAGCCATCATGACCGTGTTGTGGGATCTATTCCCCGACAGTCCATACCTACTTGAGACGTCCAACACGTCGATTTCCGGTGACTACGTTCGAAAACCTTGCCAGAGTAGAGAGGGGCAAGGTGTCGAGATATCGGTGGCAGGAAACGTGCTGGCGGGGGAACATGAGTCCGACACGGGCACCGTGTATCAACGGTACAATGCGATCCGCCAATTTGATGGCCAGACTCCGGTTATCGGCAGCTGGATGATCAACGGCTATGCAGCTGGGATTGGAATTCGAGAAGACGGCGGTTTAATAACGGGAAACGATAGTCGTTTCGTGCCTCATTTTTTGGTTAACGACAACCGTGTATAAAAAGGAACTCAAATAGATGATGTTAGCATTGATCAACGATTGGAATGGCTTTGGTGCCGCACTTTTAGCAACAACAATCTTCGGTTTGGTGGGTATTGGGCTGATGCTTTTGGGTTTCAAAATGTTTGATTGGATGACCCCGAAGATCGATTTAGAAAAGGAGTTAGCGGAGAACAAGAACATCGCAATAGCAATCGTAATAGCGTCCGTGATTGTTGGAATCGCAATCGTCGTTGCAGCCGCGATGTCGTAAAGACCGAGAAGCATCTCCAGGCAGAAAAATGGAAGGTGAAAAATAGAGCGATTTTGAAACTCTTGGGTTGCTACTAACGGCCCCCGCCAGCGCTTCGCTCATTGTTTTCATGCTTCGAACTCCGGTCCACCGCACCGCGCTGAATGAAGTCCTTTCGATTCGTCTTCCACTTATTCTCAAGCCTGTAAAACGGAATGCTAGGATCTAGGTGATGGACGAGATGAAAATTTTGTCCCAAAAGTAACCAAGTCAGCCAACGAGAACTGTGAACAGTCGTTGCCTGATATGGGGACGTCGCCACGTGCGGCTGATGAGGTAACCATGAAAAGCTCGCTGCCAGTGCAAACAACGCCAAACGAGCCGGCATAAACCAGCCAAGGAACAAAGCATAGCAAAGCTGTTGGTTCCATAAGAAAGTGACGACGGCGAGGCCAATGTAGAGACCACTGCAATACAGCAATTCTGCTCGCTCGGATATCGGGCGGGTTGACCACTTAGAAAAATAATACTGCAAGTAACCAATATCTTGAGTAAACCATCGCAACGGAATCAACCATTTTTGTCCTTTACCGCACCATAGGTCTGGATCCTCCGTTGGCTTGTTGGTGTGCGTGTGGTGTTCGCGATGGAGAAAGCAATACGGTCGAAATGCGCCGGTCAATAGCAATGAGCATGCGTGGCCCACAAGGTCATTGAAAGCTTTCCATCGAGAGACGTTTCCATGAACCGCTTCGTGGACTGGAGTGAAGCCGGCAAAAATGGCTGCGAATCCAAGACAGACCGACGCCCACCAGGGAAGCCATCCCTGATACACGCCAGTTACCGCCACTACCGTACCGGACCAGCAAGCTAGCGCCAGCAGCAAGATGGTAACGTCGATTAACTTTTTTCGCTTTGTCTCGCTTAAGCCTTTGACCGGGGGCCGTCGAATCCATTGATGCGTCCATCGCCCCAGAACTCGAACTGCAAAGCGGGGGACCCAGCCTTCAGCAAATGCCATGCAGATCGCGCGAATAGTCCAAAAAGTGACTGGCCCGCTGGAGACTACGTAGACGCGTTCCCATGCAAGTGGTTTCATCTTGTTCCGAAAACGAAAGAGTCCTTCGAAATTGTACAGCCATCCCATTGTCTTCGCGGAGATGCGCAGAAGACCAGTGAGCATTGGGTGGCGCTCTCTTTCCTTGCCTGCATCAAGTCCAGCCAGTGCCACCATTCCAAGGCTAACGATCTCGGCACCTTCGTCCGATAACTGCCGCATCACTCCGTCGACAAGCGCTTCGCTGCAACCGGCGGGCGATTCAGGGCTAATCATCATGTCTTCAAGCAGCCATCCATTGCGACCGTATATCGGCACACACACCGCGAAACCATGGATCTTGCCAGCCGACTCGACGATGAAATACCGGCGGCGTTCTGCGTGTTGAAACAATTCCACCGTAACCATAAAACCCATGGGAGGTAGCGATTTTTGGTCAGCCCAAGCGTCGACAATATCGACCAACTGTTGCCGTAGGGGCGCACCCTCGAAGACTTCGCGGTGATCGAGCAATCGGACGGCGACGCCACCCCTTATCGCCTTGCTCAAACGATTTCGCAATTTTTCTGCACCTCGCACCACCGCCTGCCAGTGAGCCGGATTCCAGATAGCTACTAGACCCACCTGCAATGAGTCGAACGTGGAATTTTGCAGTCGGTCGACAAGTGCTTTGGTAACACCAAAAAAAACAGTGTCGCAGCCTTCCTTGTTTGCCGCCTCGCGGAATGCGTTGGCGAC
>JANLUJ010001278.1:0-2890 GCA_031363425.1 Pirellula sp. | reverse complement strand
GAACCGGATGACCACCAGCCCATTTTCCCTTGCGCCGTTGTGCCGCGATCTTATCCCGGATCCGCTCGCCGATGATCTCCCGTTCAAATTGCGCGAACGACAGTAGAATGTTGAGCGTCAAGCGTCCCATGGAATGGGTAGTATTGAATTGCTGCGTCACCGATACAAATGAAGCGTTGAACTTATCGAATGTCTCCATGATTCTGGAGAAGTCCATCAAACTACGGCTGAGTCGATCCACTTTGTATGCGACCACGCAGTCGACTTTACCGGATTCTATGTCGGCAAGTAAACGATTCAAGGCCGGTCGATCTAGGCTACCACCGGAGAAACCACCGTCAATCAACCTTGTGAACTACACAGCTTGGCAAGCGGAGGAGTTGGGACATGACGATTGACCCAAGAAAGATGCGCCCAAGCGCGTTATGCAGGTTGCTCAACTCGACGCCGCTTGGCGAAGTGATAAGTGAACGGCAACTATATCGGCACCGCCAACGAGCCGGCAATCGTATTGGGGACGGCAAAACAGTTGACCTATTGCGTTATTGTGCTTGGATGCATGTGGTTCGTCATACGCCGAAGCCAATATCAGATGTTGATCCATATGAACGCATGAAGGAATCGGCTCGCGCTCGCAATGCTGCACTTGCACTAGCCGGTAGAGACATCGGGGAACTACCCGCTGTGGAGAATCCAGATCGCAAGGAGCGGGCGTCGCGAGACTTTCAGTACTTCTGTGAATCGTATTTTCCATTGACGTTCCATTTGAAGTGGTCTCCAGATCACATCAAGGTCATCAACAAAATTGAACACGCAGTACTACATGGAGGACTATTTGCACTTGCTATGAGTAGGGGCAGCGGGAAAACTTCTGCTGCAGAATGTGCATGCATTTGGTCCATCCTGTACGGTCATCGCGAGTTCGTTTGCTTGATCGGAAGCGACGAAGGTCATGCGTGTGACATGTTAGAATCGATCAAGACCGAGCTTGATAGCAACGATTTGCTTTTGGCTGACTTTCCAGAAGTCTGTTTTCCGATCCAAGCACTCGATGGCATTTCCAATCGAGCCAATGGCCAGCTATTCAATGGCAGCCGCACACACATCGGTTGGACTGCCAAGGAGATTGTGCTTCCAACCATCGCAGACAGTCCAGCCAGCGGCGCGATCATCAAAGTGGCTGGTATCACTGGTCGCATCCGGGGCATGAAATTTAAAACTTCAGACGGTAGATCAGTCCGGCCATCGTTGGTAGTTTTGGACGATCCACAAACCGATGATTCTGCGCGTTCACTTTCACAATGTGCAAATCGTGAAAGTATCCTTGCTGGCGCAGTGCTAGGTCTTGCTGGACCAGGGAAAAAGATATCAGGCATCATGCCTTGTACCGTGATTCGCCCCGGCGACATGGCGGATACGATTCTCGATCGCGACAAGCATCCTGAATGGAACGGCGAACGGACGCGAATGGTCTACTCGTTTCCAACGAATGAATCCCTTTGGCAACGCTATGCGGAGATTCGAGCCGAGGGTTTGCGAAATGGTGATGGCGGATCATCGGCGACAGAATTCTATCGCCAGAATAAAGTCGCGATGGACGAGGGGTCTATCATCGGTTGGCCGGAGCGATTCAACTACGACGAGCTCTCTGCCATCCAGCACGCGATGAACCTTAAGCTACAGGATGAGGCAGCATTCTTTGCAGAATATCAAAATGAACCATTGCCAACAAAGGTCGTGACCGAAGGCGTTCTATCGGCCGACGAGATCGCTCGCAAAATCAATCGCATGGAACGTTGCATGCTTTCCATTGGGTGCAACCATCTGACCGCGTTCGTCGACATTCAACAGAAGTTGCTCTACTACATGGTCGTCGGATGGGAAGATGATTTTACCGGGTATGTGGTCGATTACGGGACGTATCCGGACCAGAAGCGATCGTATTTTACTCTGCGGGATGCGAGGCTAACACTTTGCACATCGGCAGAGGGAACGGGACTCGAAGGATCGATCTATTCAGGCTTGAGTTCCCTGACATCGGATCTGCTTGATCGAGAGTGGGTTCGCGACGATGGAGCAGCCATGAAGATCAGCCGCTGTTTGATCGATGCCAATTGGGGTCATTCAACCGATGTGGTCTATCAATTCTGCCGCCAATCGAAACACTCGGCAATCGTTATGCCGAGCCATGGCCGCTTTGTGGGCGCTTCGAGTATGCCATTCAGCGAATATAGACGCCGACCGGGCGATCGTGTCGGATTGAACTGGCGCATCCCAAGCGTACATGGCAAACGAGCCATTCGACATGTGATCTACGATACGAACTGGTGGAAGTCGTTTGTCCATGCACGTCTGGCAGTGGCGATCGGCGATCGAGGATGCCTTTCACTCTTTGGCAACAATCCCGAACCGCACCGGATGCTTGCAGAACAGTTGACGGCCGAATACTACGTCAAGACGGAAGGCCGCGGCCGAACTGTGGATGAGTGGAAGTCTCGGCCAGACCAGCCAGACAACCACTGGCTGGACTGCCTTGTCGGAACTGCCATGGCTGCATCTATGCAGGGATGCGTGCTGTTTGGAACGGACGGTGGCCGGTACGTCAAACGAAATGATCGTGTAAGCTTTAAAGATTTGCAGAACAGTCGAAAATCATGACTGCAACGAAAGCGCTGGTTTGGAGCCTAAGCCGGGCAGACACCGCTGTTGCTCTGAGTGTATGATAGGACAAATGTGATCTTGTACGAAGGTCAGGATTTTACCATCGCCAAGAAGTGCACTATGCCATCCAATCTCAATACTAATCTGCCTCCTCCACCGGATCGATGGAAGGATCAGATCGAAATGGCTGGTGACAAATCGCAATTGGGTGAGATTTTCGAAGAAAGTC
>JANLUJ010001266.1:0-1278 GCA_031363425.1 Pirellula sp. | reverse complement strand
CATCGTCATCGACGGCCAGCAAAATAATGACAGCCTCACGATCATTGGCTCAACTCAATCCGACAAAGTTGAATTGCGACCGGACTTAGCAACGCTAGAAAGCTTGCAATTGACCATTCGGGCAAGCCATTTCGAAAACGTTCAGTTCCTTGGCGGTGGAGGCGCAGATCGCGCTTATTTATACGATGCCGCCACCGATGACCGTCTAAGCATTTGGCCAAACAAAGCGGAACTAACTGGGGTCGGATACGCGTTTCGTGTCGATCAAGTCGAACGCATATTTGTTCATGCAGTTCAAGGTGGCGACGATCAAGCGTTCGTGTTCGATTCAGTTGGCAATGATAGTCTGAGTGTCCGCCCGCAATTCACCAGCCTGGGCGGATCTGGATTTTTCAATTTTATCGCTGGCTTCGAAAGGGTCTTTGCTTATTCGTCCGCCGGAGGGGTCGATAACGCGGCGCTCTACGATTCCGTTGGAAATGATTTGTTCAGTACCAGCGGCGATATAACCTCGATCGTCGGAACAGGCTTTTCGACGTTTGCTCGAGGATTCGAAAATGTGGAAGCATTTTCAACAGCGGGTGGAGTTGATCGTGCGACAGTATTCGCACCCAACGGCGGTAAGTTGACTTCGGGTGCAGATTACGTCGGCATGCAAGATACAACACGCACGAGTATTGCACGTGGTTTCGAAATTGTCGAGACATTCTTGGCTGGTCAAACAATCCCAACCTCGACAAACGCCGCAAGTTTGTTAGCGATGACGGACACACCAGTGGCAATGCCAATTCCGGTCATGTACGACAATCATATCGAAAGCGAATCCGAAGCGGTCGTTCAGGTAGGGGACACAGGGAAATCAGATACCGACTGGCTTTGTAATTTGGTCGAACAGGAAATTCGAATCCAAAGAAACTATCTACGTGACTATCTACTAGGACTCGATGAAAACCGCGATCGTGAAACGATGACCGAGCTTGATCTTACTTGGGCAGATGGTGTTCATGAGCGCGCCGTTTTGGACGAGATATTCTCGAAGCATTCATAGAGATAATTAACTGATCGAAGCTTTACTGGAGCGAGTCGCTTATGAGGGATAGGCTTCCAGCCTGTCGATTCTGTTACGACAGGCTGGAAGCCTATCCCACTTAGGGTAGCCCACTTACGGTAGCCCACATCTACTTGGACAAACTTCGGCGACGCATGGCCTCGGTGACTTCTTCCAAAAGCGTAAGCCGGCCGCCATACGTCCTTCTAAGGTTTTCTGGTGTAAATGTA
>JANLUJ010001234.1:0-1315 GCA_031363425.1 Pirellula sp. | reverse complement strand
CGTTCGATCGGCATGGGCCCGATCAACCCAACTGTTGGGGTTTCGAGAGCAACGGACAAATGCATGGGGCCTGTGTCGGAACCAACAAACATGCTCGCTCTGCGAATCAGACTCCCGAGTTGCGAAAGCGTTGTTGGAGGCGCGATCGTTGCATGTCCATTCGATTCGGCAACCACATTGTCTGCAGCTAGCTTTTCCTTTTCACCAGACCATACGACCAGCGAGGGCATTCCCCAGTGCTCACCTAGATGTCGGGCGACGCTGGCGTATCTGTCTGACGGCCAGATCTTTGAGACCCAACCTGCACCGACGTTGATGATTGCAAACCGACCTTCCATATGAAGCGCATTAACAATTCGTCCTGCAAAAACGGCATCGTAATCTTGCTCGGGCAAATCAAATTCAACGGTGGGATCTTGGACCCCGAGCAATCTCAACAATTCCAAGCTTCGATCGATGATATGTTCTGAGTCAGGTTTGTAGAGTCGGTTGTTAAAAAAACAGCTCAATTCACGACCATCGAACTGGTCTCGGTGAAAGCCAAGTCGCGACCGGGCGCCAGACAACCATGCGAGGAGGGAACTCTTGGTTAGTCCCTGTAAGTCCAGAGTGATGTCCGGTTTCCAACTCCTAAGCTGGGACGCGAGGGCCCACAGCAGACGAGGTGATTTAAACGTTTTCTTTGAAATCACGAACATCTCGTCGAGAGCCGAGTGGCCTTGGATGAGTTCCGCTGAAGTACGTTCGATAACCCAACCGATGCGGGCGCTTGGGAAGCTGCGCCGCATTGCGATTAAAACAGGGACACTGAGAATGCAGTCTCCAATCGCAGAGAGTCGAAGAATCAAAATGCGTTTCGTCATTGGGTTCATTCGGATCTGAACCGCGGACACTAGCCGCGTGTTGATTGGAGGGGACACGTGCTTGAAAGCGTACTCAGCTGAGACACTAGCCCTAAGAACCGATGGAATCAAGACCACTTCCTTTGCCAGCAATTGCGCCTGGTGATAGCTTTCTACTTGGCTTTTCCGTCGGTTCGTTCAATCAACGAATGGAGTCAAATCGGACCGCTCGGTCAATCTCAAGGAACATTCGATTGCCTAGAGATAGTTAAATAGACTGAGCTGCGAGGCGTTTCCAAGGAGTTTCAAGCTCGCGTCGTAAGAGGCTTGTCTGGCTTGCAACTCGGAAATCGTTTGGGCTAAATCTGCATCCAAGTTCTTAGACTCGTCGGCCTTCATTTCAATCTTATTATCTTGTTGGAGACTTATCAAGTCGTCAATGCGTTGCTGTTGAACTCCAAGTGCCCCTCGGC
>JANLUJ010001233.1:0-9959 GCA_031363425.1 Pirellula sp. | reverse complement strand
CCCCGCGTCACCCCACCCTCTCACTGGTCCCCTTTTTGGCTGCCGCGCTGGCTCCCTTTTTGACTGCCATTTCCAAAGGCTGGCAACCTTACCGTCGAATGCACCATTATTGTCAAAGGCAATCGTGATGATGGTGCGCCTAATTTTGCTGGCCCAATTTCACAAGGTCCGTCAACTGGACGATTCATCTACATAGATATCGGAAAGTCTGCCGGACAGTTCGACAGTTGTTGGCAGCGTCGAATCAAAATTCCTTTGGAAACAATCACTTGGGAAATGATCGACTTGGCGTTGGAAAAGCCAAAGCGATTGTTGCAGGCCACAATTCCCGGAACCGCCAAAGATGGCGGGCCAAGTTGTGCTACCGTGAAGCCGCTTGATGGATGGAAGGTAGCGAAATAACTCGACGATGACAACGAACTCCAAATCAACCGAGAACAGCGCCCATGAAAATCGCTACTTACAACATACTTAAAGGCGGATCACATCGAGTTCATTGGACCAAGATGATCGAAGAACAAGGTGTTGATCTGTTGCTGGTTCAAGAGTCCTATCCACATGACGAGCATCTTCCACCACTGCTTTATCCCAGCTTGCGCCAACAATCAGTTTGGGAAATGGTTGAACAGAACGGTTGGGGGAGTGCCATTTACTCAAGCAGCGGCACCCTTAAACAGATTTCTGTTCCAGGATTCGCTGGTTGGGTTGTTGGGGCTGAGATTCATGGTGCCAATTGGCAAACCTGTGATCCTGGAAAGCAATCCAAAGTTTGCTGGACATGCGACAATTAAAATCGCAACCAAGGAACAACCTGCCCATTTGTTGCTCTACAAACCAGAGCAGGACTCTGTTTTGCCCTACTTGTTCGCCTAGCAGTGTGGATTTGTGCTGAGGACGATCCAAGCAAATCCAAGCTACCCATTTCAATCTTTCATCAAAGCCTAACATGCTTTCGGATGTTCTTGGATTGATGGAGAAGCAACACAAGGGCAAAGAGGACATTCAAAGCCATGTGATCCCACAATTGGCCAAGAAATTTGGCAATCGGCTTGGTCTGCAATTGCGATCCATGAAGGCCATCTACTCCGAGGCGACCACCCAATGCCTCGCAGCTATGGACCTTCCGAACATCAACGAACATCAACTGGAAAGACTCTCATTGGCATACGCAGCAAGTCGCGCAGCCTTGAAGTCCCTTAGAGCCACAGCCAAGTCCATTTTGAAAGAGAGCACCAAGTGATTTTACACCAACCATTCCCAAAGATGGCCCGCATGTTCCGCAAGTGCGTCATCACAGAAAAGATCGATGGCACCAATGCCTGCATCCACATTGCTGAAGGCCAATTCCTGATTGGTAGCAGAACACGCTGGATTACCCCTGACGACGACAACCATGGCTTCGCCAAGTGGGCCACACTGCATCGAGATCAACTCGAAACACTCGGCCCTGGTACTCACTTCGGTGAGTGGTGGGGATCAGGCGTACAACGTGGCTATGGCCTCACCAAAGGCGAGAAACGATTCAGCCTGTTTAACACCTTGCGTTGGTGCCCACACGGGCAAGAGCCCAAGCAGATTGTGTCCGTGGACCCAACTGCACCCGTCAAGATGCAGGACATGCTGCCACCCTGCTGTGACCTAGTGCCTGTACTGTTCGAGGGTCTATTCGACTCCGACCGAGTCAGCCTCTGCATAGACAAGTTGGTCGAAGGGGGTAGCTATAGGCCCTAAGTCTTACTCCTACTTCAACCGCGAGCTAACCCTCGAAGAAGCAACGAAAATTGCTGGTGGAACAACGAACAAGAACAAGAACACGTTTTCAACAGGAGCAGCGTTGACCAGCATGATAGCTAACAACTACCCTGAGACCGTGGTGCCAATCATACCTGCAACCCAACAGTGTAGGATTGTTGATCATGAGGGCCGTTGTACCATTGAAGTCAAAGCATCGGACCCTATACTCGGTTACGAAGCGGCCCAACAACACGGATGGCAGAAAACAAACATCAATATCGTGGGCCTGCCCCCTCCTGCACCGATCCTTCCGCCCGAACTAAACTTACAAGTCCGTTGCTTGGAGACGCCAGCGAGAGAAGAGGCAGGGTGGGCGGTACTCACGGATGGTACGACCGACGAGCCAGCTCACTGGACCAAGAAGACGGGTTCGGCGGTCAAGGATATCCTTGGGGGTATGGGATTACATCCCCCAAACAAGATCAAAGGTCTTTTGGAGCGTAAGCCGTGGATGATGGTCTCATTACCATTCCAGCCAGAATATCCGAAAGGTAGAATGTGGAACGCAAACGCTCCACAACTGATGTACCCAGCGGATGTTCACGCGAGCAGACCCTAGAGCGAGTGCAAGCCCGTGGCTGTACCGCTGGGGACAAGCAAGGAGAGATTCGGGCAAACGCTGAGCAATACGATACGGTTGCCGACAAACAGCATGATTGGGTGCCAAATGTCTCAGAAAAGGTGATGTACCCTCTATCGCGGGAAGAGTATGTTGCCAAATACCAAGAGTGCTACCAGAACAACTTTGATTCGTGGTTGGGTATTGGTGCCTTTGCAGAAGGGGCACCTATCTGGGATTGTGCCCTAGGTGGGTATAAGCCTCAAGACGAACAAGCCTAGGTGCTTATTGCCCGGCAGGACTAATTCCGCAATGGTGTTGCTTAAAATCTGGTAAATGCCCGCTCTAAGGAGGTGTATGTAACTCCAAGCAGCCTGTGCCGCAGCTCACTTCACGTAGGGGTTGAAGATGATGACCGTCCTGCCTGTCGGAAAGGTGGGCAGAAAACGCCCGGGCACGGGTGTTACCACCCACTGCTTGACGGTCCTTGCTTCTCGTTCTCTGCCAGTTCGCCCGGCATAATCGACCCATGGCCTATTTGGGTTTGCAGGATTCCAAAGTGAATTCGTTTGTTGTCTTGGTTGTGCAATGACCACCTGCTGGGCTTCAACGGTCGATGCGAGTAAGAAAATAAAGATTATGGTCTTCATGGTAGCTCTCATTGTAGTCCCTCCAGGAGTTCGGCTTGCTGGCTTGGGCTCATCAGTCGGAAAATCTTCAAATGGAGTTCGTCCAATTGCTGGCCAGTGCGTTGCAAGAGTTCAATTAGGCGTTGCTCGTTAGTGCTGCGCCTTTTGCTGCGCCTTGCCGAGAATTCGTGAAATCCCTGTGTTTTGAGGGGTATTTCGAGTCCAATATCGTCCACTTATTCTATTCTGCCCACAAATGCCACAAGGCGTCTCGGGCCGCCAAAAACAAATACCTCATTAACAAAACACCCCGTCGTCGTCGGCTCGTCCCAAATGCTTCCTGCCTCGTCGAGCCCCAAACTGTCATCTCATGGGATAGCGGCCCACGCTATCTCATCTTGGTTGACGGCAGCCGCCACGGTAGGTTGAGACGGTTGACTCCAGCGGTGTAAAGGCAGATCACGTTGCCGGACGGGTCCAGCAGACGAGCTTCACGCCATAGCCAAGGTTCGTCGCGTGGTTCCTGCATGAACGATATTCCTCGATCTTGCAGCTCCTTGACTTTCTGGTCGAGTGCTAGGACCTCGAAATACACGACCGTGCCTGACCATGGTATCAACTCCGGGACGAGGTGAACGGAAAACGACGAGTCGCCGTCTGGGCAGATGAATCTTGCGTAATGCGAAGAGCTGACAATCAATTCCAGCCCCATACGGACATAGAACTCAACAGACGCTGCGATATTCGATGCAGGAACGGTAACTTGATTGAGCTTCACGCAATGGATGTCCTTAAGCTCAGGAACGACAAAGCGATCGTATGTGTCCTGCGATATTTGTTTCCACTTTGACCTGAGGTGTCACGGCGAACAATATATTCAATCCTTGCGGCCACTTCAAAGAGACAACGCGGTCCTTGCAGGGAAATAGCAACATGAACAATCATTTCGCTCACACAAAAGGTACAAATCAATCGGAATGGGAGCCATTGTACGAACACCTTCGCGGCGTGGCAGAGCGAGCGGAACAGTTTGCGCAGAAGTTTGAAGCGGGGGAATGGGGGGAGACGCTTGGCTTATGGCATGACCTCGGAAAATACTCATCGGAATTTCAAGACTACCTCGCAAAGTCAAACAACGCCGACGTTCATAAATCGGAAACGATGGGTCGAGTCGACCACTCCACGGCTGGAGCTGTTCACGCCGAAAAAGTGTTCGCAACGAAACCGCATATTGGAAAAGCGTTAGCTTTCTGTATCGCAGGACACCACGCCGGACTTGCGAATGCAATTGCTGTTGGACCTCCTTCGCCACTTGTTGAGCGATTGTCAAAAGCGATAAGTGATTTCTCATCGGCCCCCGCAGACCTTTTGCCTGGTCCCAATTTGGCGTTTAGAGCTTCCCTGAACCAAACTTTCGTTGACCATTGGACCAAAGTAAATCGCGGCGAAGATGCGTCTCGGAATACGAAAATAGCATCTTTCTCTTGGGCATTTTTTGTTCGAATGCTCTTCTCGACACTTGTGGATGCAGATTTTCTGGCAACCGAAAGTTTTATGAGTCCGAGGGAAGCGGATCAGCGTCCAAGTTTCAGATCTTCCTTTGCAATGATGCTTGAATGCTTAGGCAAAGAAATCGAGAGTCTGTCTATTGGACGCTCCGGACCGATTCACATCATCCGCCAAGAGATACTTTCGGCTTGCAATTTAGCTGCAACTCAGAATCCAGGACTGTTTTCACTAACCGTTCCGACAGGTGGAGGGAAAACGATAGCGAGTTTGAGTTTTGCATTGCGACATATTGTTGCCAATCCCAATCATCGCTTCGATCGAGTAATTTTTGCAATACCATTCACTAGCATTATCGAGCAAACAGCCCGAGTTTATAAAAAGATCTTTCGGAGCTTATCGGAAGATGTAGTCTTGGAATGCCATAGCAACTTAGAACCGAAAAACGAAACCGACCTCTCAAGACTTGCCTCGCAGAATTTTGATTCTCCGATCGTGGTTACAACGAATATTCAATTGTTTGAGTCTCTCTTTTCGAATCGGACGAGTCGCTGCCGTAAGCTTCACAATCTAGCCAATAGCGTAATCATTTTAGATGAGGCGCAAACGCTGCCCATCGAACTCTTGCAACCAACCTTGCTCGCCATCCGCGAGCTCGTGAAGCACTATGGATGTACGGTCGTCTTGTGCACAGCGACGCAACCTTCGTTGTCGTACAGAGATGAATTTCCAATTGGTTTGAAAGGTCCAAAGGAGATCATTCCCGAGTGGATGGAGCTCTACGGCCGCATGCGACGTGTGAATGTTAGGTTTATCGGCGAAGTAACCATCGAGTCCTTGGTTTCGGATCTGTCCCGTCAAAATCGTTTTCTGTGTATTCAAAATACTCGACCGAATGCAACAGAGACATATAAGCTGCTGCAATCGAGTGTCGGGGACGACGGATTGTTCCTCCTAAGCACATTTATGTGCTCCAAACATCGCAGCCAAGTATTTCGTGAGATTCGTAGACGGCTCGACGCAAACGAAACCTGTCGAGTCGCAAGTACTCAGTTAATTGAGGCAGGTGTTGATGTTGATTTCCCGATTGTCTATCGAGCTATAGCTGGGCTTGATTCAATCGCCCAAGCAGCAGGGAGATGCAATCGTGAGGGGAAACTTGCCTCAGGCGAGGTCCGGGTTTTTAGGCTACCACAACCTCCACCTCCTGGCATACTGCGAAGTACTGCCGAAACTACGCAAGGTCTTCTCGACCAGTATTCAGACGATTTGATTGCACCCAAAGCGATCGAAGCGTACTTTCGCATGCACTATTGGCGGAATAAGACATTGTGGGACTCTCGCAGAATTATGGAGATGCACGTTGACGCGAGGAAAGGACACATCGAGTTCGCAGACATAGCGAAGGCATATCAGATCATTCGCGATACTTCGCTTAGAGTATTGGTTCCATACGGCAAAACTGGCAAACGACTTTTGGAGCGAGTTCGACGCGCTGACCCGATTGCTCGACCCCTAACTCGAATGGACCGCAAAGAAATAGATCGATACAGCATTTCGCTGTTCGAGAATCTCGTGCTGCCTGCCATCGGACGCGACTTCGAGTACGCCTACGACGGCCAATACATCTTGCTGCTCAATCCTAGTCTTTACGACGAACACATTGGATTCGACGTAAAAAAGATTGGATACATCGATCCGGGGTCTCTTGTCGTATAGGCATGAGCATTGACTTAATCGACAGGCTCAGCCGAAATACGTTACACTTTCGCAAAGCTCTCGCCACTCTAAAGGAATTATTGACATGCCCGAAAAGATCCAGTGTTTTGCTTTGCGTATTTTGGGTGAATTCGCTTGTTTCACGCGCCCGGAAATGAAAGTCGAACGGGTCAGCTATGATGTAATGACACCGTCTGCTGCACGCGGGGTATTTGAGGCTATCTACTGGAAGCCCGAAATTGCATGGTGTATCGACCGTATTCATGTGCTCGAGCCAATTCGTTTTTCGAACATCCGCCGAAACGAAGTTGCCTCCAAGGTTCCTTCTGGATCCGTTTCCTCTGTGATGAAGAGTGGAGGTAGTCTCGCGCTTTACATCGAATCTGAACGCCAGCAACGTGCATCGATGGTATTGCGAGATGTCGCTTATGTGGTGGAGGCGCATTTCGAGATACGGAACGGCAGTGACAATCTGCAAAAACACTCTGAAATGTTCAAGCGACGGGCGGCGAAGGGCCAGTACTTTCATCACCCATATCTTGGTTGTCGCGAGTTTCCTGCTAACGTCGAGTTAGTAACGGATGACATTCCAAAGTCGAAACTCGAGGGATCAATAGATCTTGGATGGATGTTGAACGACATCGATTTCAAAGACGACATGAAGCCGATTTTCTTTCGAGCCTTGATGAACGATGGCGTGGTCAATGTTCCCACGCTTCATTCAAATGGATCCAAATCATGATCTTGCAGTTTTTAGATTCGTACTATCAACGTTTGGCATTGTCCGGGGACGATTCATTGGTTCTGCCGGGCTATAGTCGACAGAACATTACGTTTTGTATTGTGCTCAAAGCGGATGGAGAGTTAGTCGACATCACTGATGAACGAGATGCGACTGGAAAGAAACCTGTTCCAAAAAGAAAGCAGGTGCTAGGGGCATCTAAGCCCTCGGGCAGCGGAATCAACCCATGCACGCTTTGGGACAATATGGCATATCTGCTGGGATTCAAAGTCGATGACGAGAAACCAGAAAGAACGCGTCATACTTTTGAGGCATCCCGAGATCACCATTTGGCATTGAAAGGCGAGATCGACTCCCCAGAGTTTGATGCCGTCTGCAAATTCATGTCCTCATGGGATCCGGAACGGGTCAAAGAATTTCTAGTACTAAAAGAGTTGTCCACGGGATTTGGTCTATTTCGAATAGTCAGTGAGAGTCACTACGTTCATGAATCGAAACGTGTAAGTGATTGGTGGAACTCGAAACTTGTCGAGCAAGACGAATTGCCTGACGGGAAATCGGCTGATGCCGATGGAGAAATGCAGTGCTTGATTTCAGGGAAGCATACGGCGATAGCGCGGATTCATGAGCCGAAAATTCAAGGAGTCAATGGTGCTCAATCCGCAGGCGCGTTGCTCGTTAGTTTCAATTTCGATGCGGCTGAATCGTACGGTCGCAAGCAAAGTTTTGTCGCGCCAGTCAGTCAAGAAGCTTCGTTTCGGTATACTGTGGCGCTCAATAAACTCCTCGATCGCGGAGGGGGAAGACGACTTCAAATAGGTGATGCGACGACCGTTTTTTGGACTGCAGAGTCTGCGCCGATCGAGAACTCATTTACTGGATTGCTTGATCCTGGGTCGGTGGAGAACGAGGAACTGAAAGCAAAACTTCTCAAGACACTTGGGAAAATTAGCAAAGGCGAATTCCCGACCGAACTCGGAGAGCCTAAAAAAGACTTTTATGTTCTCGGCCTTTCCCCCAACGCTGCACGAATTTCAATTCGATTCTGGTGGCGAGGTACGATCGAGCAGATCATTCGAAACATCGGTCATCATTTTCAGGACTTGGCAATTGCGAAGCCTCCCAGTGCTCCAGAGTATCCTGCATTGTGGCAGATCTTGGGAGAGACTGCGCGTGAATCAAAGGATGTGCCTCCGAATCTCTCTGGAGCCATCATGCGGTCCATTTTAGAAGGGCTCGATTATCCATCAGTATTGTTTCAGTGTTTGGTGCGGCGCATCAAAGCTGATTCAGAAGTCCCCACCATTCGAGCAGCCGCAATAAAAGCCTGCTTGAATCGCTCGTTCCGACTTAATCCCCATAGTTCCGTATTATCCAGGAGCCTCGAAATGTCATTGAACAAAGACCGACCAGAAATCTCATACCACCTTGGGAGGCTCTTTGCGATCCTTGAAAAGACCCAAGAGGACTCATCTGGCGGATCTCTTAATGCAACGATCAAGGATCGATTCTTCAGCGCCGCGTCGGCAACACCTGCAATGGTTTTTCCTCGGTTGATTCGATTGAATCAGCATCACGTCAGTAAGCTCTCTTCGAAAGCGTTCCAAGTCAACGCAGAGAAACGGACGCAAGAAGTTTTCGACCGTATCGATTCATTTCCAAGTCATCTCAACATGAAAGAGCAGGGATTGTTTGCAATCGGATACTACCACCAACGTCAGGACTTCTTCACGAAGAAAGAGAAAGATCCAATCGCAGTAGAAGTTGTTTCCTAAATGACACGTCACGTTCCCAGCTCAACATCCTTTTTTCTTGACCTACTCGAAATCTAGAAAGCCCGAAAAGTATGAATCGTTACGATTTTGTTTATTTATTTGATGTCCAAGATGGAAACCCAAACGGAGATCCAGATGCGGGCAATTTACCTCGCGTCGACGCCGAGACCGGCCAAGGCTTGGTGACCGACGTTTGCCTCAAACGTAAGATCAGAAACTATGTTGGCTTGACGCACGGCGAGAAACCTCCGTATGAAATCTACGTCAAAGAACGTGCGATTCTTAATGACCAGCACAATCGCGCATGGTTAGCAGTTGAGCCAAAGGCCGACGACAAGACCAAAAAAAACTTGCCAAAGGACAAAGAAAAAGCGAAACAACTTGTTGAATGGATGTGCAAGAATTTTTTCGATGTCCGCGCTTTTGGCGCTGTGATGAGTACTGGAGTTAACTGCGGTCAAGTTCGAGGACCAATCCAGTTTTCGTTCTCTCGAAGTATTGATCCAATCGTTTCGGCTGAGCATGCGATTACGCGTTGTGCGGTCGCGACGAAAGCGGAATCCGATTCACAGGAAGGGGGCAATCGCACGATGGGGCGCAAGTTTACGGTTCCGTATGCGCTGTATCGATGTCATGGTTTTTTCAATCCTCATCTTGCTGCTCAGACGAGTTTTTCCGAAGTCGACTTGCTGCTGTTTTGGAAAGCGTTGGAAAACATGTTCGATACTGATCGATCAGCCGCGCGCGGCCAAATGTCGGCGAGAAAACTGGTCGTATTCAAACACAAGGACGCGCTTGGAAATGCGCCTGCTCATCGATTGCTAGAACGCGTCAAAGTTGGTTGTTCTTCGGGTGAAAAACCGCCACGAAATTACGAAGACTACGCAGCATCGATCTCGATCGATCGGCAGGATCTACCGGAAGGGATCGAAATCATCGAAGCCTTTTAGTCGATCTCGTTTGGCTTCACCGCTTCGAAGGTGAATATTCGTGATTCGCTGGCAGGTGGACCAGTGAATCGAATCTTCCATCGTGAAGACTTGCCATCGATGACTGTTTCCAACTCACCGTGGCTTGCATGAATCGTTTTGGGTTCGCGAAAGATCGCAAAATCCGGACCGAGTTGACCGACTTCGAATTTTTCGTCTTCCACGTACAAATGCAGTTTTACATCCGCGGAAAAAGTGCCGTTGGCTTTTGCAATCATGTTTTCTCCACTAATCGAACGTCGGGTT
>JANLUJ010001191.1:0-2615 GCA_031363425.1 Pirellula sp. | reverse complement strand
TCAGCAATCAATCCATGATGAAGCTACTTCTCGATGGGCGATCGGGCGTTGATCTGGAGCCGGCCATCCGCGACGGTGTCAGCGATTTTTTGAGAACGCGCGAGGGGTATTTGTTGTACCCGACGCAATCAAAGCGATAGTAGTAGCATGGCCCCCTGGGCCGTGTGGTAGTAGCATGGCCCCCTGGGCCGTGTGGTAGCAGCATGGCCCCCTGGGCCGTACGGCTCTCCCAACTCGTTCCCAGGCTCCCGCCTGGGAACGCACTGACCGGAGGCTCCTGCCTCCATAAGTCTGAAATGCAAAATAGCCGTCGCCTGCGGCTCAAAATTTAACACAATACCGTCCATTTTTTAATCAGCCGGAACGCGCTAGCGCGTTCCGGCTAATGGTTTGAAGCCAATATTGGGGCCATACAACCATCGCTACTACTTCCAAAAGCATTCCAATGAAACCTCTGATACTACTCGCGATTCTTTCTACCGTTGCGCATGCTCAACTTCAGCCAGATGGTGCGACAGCATCGTTCCGTGGATCGCTTCCACCTAAACCGACTGTTGAACTCAACCCCGACCAAATCAAGTCGCTCGAGGTCAGACTCCAGAAGCTGTCGCAAGACTTTTCCGATGTAAAACAACATCCTCGCGCCGCGGACGCCGATATTTTTCTCAAGGCGGTGAGATACGCTATCGAGTTCCATGAATGGTATGGCAAGAGTTCAGACGAAGACCTAAAAAAAGCGACTGCTTTATTAGAGGAGGCCGCAAAGCGAATCAATTCTTTGAAGAAGAATGAAACACCTTGGATGGACGGAAGCGGACAGAAGATAATTGGTTTCTATTCCAAGATCGATGACTCGCCTCAACCCTATGGTGTTGAAGTTCCAGAGGGCCTGGACTTTGGCACTGGCCAATCCGCCGCCCCTATGTGGATATGGTTGCATGGCCGAGGCGATACAGATACCGATATGTATTTTGTTTTCAATCGCCTTAACGCAAAGAAGCCCGGTCAGTTTCAACCCAAAGCGACCATCGTCATTCATCCCTTCGGACGCTATTGCAATGGTTGGAAGAGCGCTGGGGAAACCGATGTATTTGAGGCGAGAGACGACGCAATTGCACGATTCAATATCGATCGCACGAGGATTGCATTGGCGGGTTTCAGTATGGGTGGAGCTGGAGCTTGGCACATCGGAGCGCACTTCGCGGACCAATGGGCTTGTGTTCATACCGGCGCAGGCTTTGTCGATGTGAAGCGATATCAAAAAGTGACCCCGGAGAAAATGCCACCTTGGTATGAGCAAAGACTTTGGGGCGTCTACGATGTCCCCAACTACGCGCGCAACTTCTTCAATGTTCCATTGATTTGTTATTCTGGCGAGATCGATCCACAACGCGACTCGGCTGAGTACATGGCGGAGGTTCTGGACAAAGAGGGATTGCGTCCACCGCATTTGATTGGGCCCGGAATGGGCCACAAGTACCATCCCGAAGTGATCAAGGACGTACAATCGAGGATTGAAAAGGCCGTGGAAAGCGGAATCGATTCGTTGCCGAAAAAAGTGACATTGCAGACTCGAACGCTTGCGTATAGCCGCGCACATTGGCTGCAGATATTGGGCATGCGAGAACCCTGGGAAGACACGCGAGCCGAAGCAAACTGGGACGACGCAAAGAATACGATCCAGGTCAAAACGAAAAATGTCAGTGCCTTAACGATCCGGTTGCCCGCCTTGTCAAAATTGCCAACGGTTTGGGTTGATGGCGTGGAAGCGTTGCCTAAGATCAACGATCGAGTTGCATCTTGGATATGGAATGAGGAAGAACGACATTCGATGGATGACCTAGTCAAGAGACCGATGCTTCAAGGCCCGATCGATGATGGGTTCAAATCGCGGTTCGTTGTGGTTCTGCCTGATGGGGTGCCTGACGGAACAGCCAGCGACAAATGGACTCGTATTGAAGCAAGTCATTTTCTGAATCGCTGGCGATCGCTCATGCGCGGCGACGCCATCGTTCGAAAGGCCAATGAGGTCACGGAAAAAGACATTCAGGATTGCAATCTTGTCCTTTGGGGAACACCCAACACCAATTCGCTATTGCGAAGAGTCTTAGCCAGTAAGAGCCTCAGTCAGGTGGTAACTTGGAACGATCAGGTTGCCAAAATTGGAAGTCAGCAAGGGCCGTCAGGTAGTAGCGTGCCGGTTCTGTGCTATCCGAATCCGTTGAACCAGAGCCGGTACATGATTCTCAATTCGGGGCTCACGTTTCGTGAGGTTCACGACAAGACCAACTCGCTTCAGAATCCCAAGTTGCCCGACTGGGCGATTCTTGATATCACCGAAGCTCCAAGCGTCGAGTCCGCAGGCAAGGTCATCGCCGCTGATTTTTTCGATTGCCAATGGAAAGTTCAACCTCGCATCAAGCCACCGACGGATCGAGATTGAGCATCCACGTATTTCAGCCTGTCCTCAGGCTGACACCACAACGACTAAGATTGAAACCCAGTCCGGCTGAGGACAGCCGGACCTACTTGTGGTCAGCCTGTCCTCCTGCAGACCACAAACTATCCAACCTTGATCAGTTTGGATTGCTTAACATGGGTTTGGCCGCGAAAGA
>JANLUJ010001182.1:0-1291 GCA_031363425.1 Pirellula sp. | reverse complement strand
TTGGCGGATTCTACAAGGCGGTTGAAGCAGCAGGACTAGACCTTCCACATGGCAAATGGTCCAAACGCAGCATCATCGATAGGATTCAAGAATACTATATCAACGGACTCAGAATCGGGATCAACGGTTTCGGGGATAAGCATTTTGCACAAAATGCCAAGCGATACTTTGGAACATGGCGTGAGGCGGTTAAGGCTGCCGGTCTTGAGTCGCGTTTACCTGAGCCAATTAAAACGCGAACGTGGTCACCGGGCGAAGTTTTAAAAGCCATTCGTTCTATTGCAGAATCAGAAGGGGATCTTTCCAAGGCGTGGAAAGATACGGGACTCTACTCCGTCGCCAAGAAGCATTTCGGAACTTGGAGAAAGGCCGTGCGTGCTGCGGGGTGCGAACCGGCGCGGCGCCGCTGGTCAAAGGAATTGGTAATTCACGAGATACAGCAACGATATCGTAAGAACCTACCACTTACGAGCCTAGTATTCACGCACGATCCCCCACTTGCTGGCGCGGCAACCCGACTCTTTGGAAATTGGAAGGCGGCTTTGGTAGCAGCCGGAATTCCACCAACACAACGATCTCCAACGATAGTAACCGGCAAGAGGTAATCAACTATGTCGCGTGAGGATGTCATTCGAAAAATCGTTGAACGAGATATTCACGGTCAAGGTCTTTCGGAGGACATCGTTCGTCGGGAGTCACCGCAACTGCATAAGGATGCTTGTGAGTTTTATGGAACCTGGTCGACTGCACTCCAGTATTCTGGAATCTCCGGACGTCGAGCCACCAAAAACGCCACTGAAGAATCCTCTATGAAACCAATCGTAATCCAATCGAGTTCGTATCGGATCGGTGCGGACCTATCTCCCAATGCGGTGATCAACATGATCTGTCGACTTTGCGATAATGGATATAGTTTGAGTGCGGGGAACACAATGAGTCGCGATCCACGTCTCTACGACGCGGCACTAGATCACTTTGGATCATGGGATCAGGCTTTGACGACTTCCGGAGTTAATCCTGAAAACATCCGTATGATCTGGAACAAATCGATGAGTCGGCGCAATCAGATTATCGAGGCATTGCAACAACGGCATGGACTAAGTAAATCACTTGCTAACCGTGCGGTGTTGCTTGATAATCCAGGTCTTTATGATTCCGTGCGATCTGTATTTGGTAGCTGGAAACGCGGGCTTCTAGCTGCTGGGCTCATCGAACCGTCACAGTTGGGGCGATCACTATCCCTTGATCAGAAGCAAGTCATCGAAGCGATTTGCAAACGCAAAAAGGACGG
>JANLUJ010001180.1:0-4617 GCA_031363425.1 Pirellula sp. | reverse complement strand
TTGGCGGATTCTACAAGGCGGTTGAAGCAGCAGGACTAGACCTTCCACATGGCAAATGGTCCAAACGCAGCATCATCGATAGGATTCAAGAATACTATATCAACGGACTCAGAATCGGGATCAACGGTTTCGGGGATAAGCGTTTTGCGGCAAATGCAAAGCGGTACTTTGGAACTTGGCGCGAGGCCGTGAAGGCTGCCGGTCTTGAGTCGCGTTTACCAACCCCAATTAAAACTCGAAAGTGGTCACCAGGCGAAGTTTTAAAAGCCATTCGTTCTATTGCAGAATCGGAGGCGAATCTCGCCAAGGCGTGGAGAGATACTGGACTTTACTCAGTCGCCAAGAAGCATTTCGGAACTTGGAGAAAGGCCGTGCGTGCAGCGGGTTGTGAACCGGCGCGGCGCCGCTGGTCACATGAATTGGTAATTCACGAGATACAGCAAAGATATCGAAATAACCTACCACTTACGAGCATTGTATTCAAGCACGATCCCCCACTCGCTGGCGCGGCAACAAGGTTTTTTGGCAACTGGCGTGGTGCACTAGACGCCGCTGGAATTACAGAATCAAAACTCTCCCGGACTGGGGACAATGGCCAAAGGCAATCAACATGACTTCCGATGATATTGTTCGAAATGGCATGGGTCCATCGCAGATATTAGCGGCAATTGTATCACGCCAAACAAATCGCTTGTCGTTAACGACGGTCTGGAAAGAGGACCCGGCACTTTACGCGCGTGCCAAGAAATACTTTGGACGTTGGCAGCGAGCGTTGGAGGAAGCGGGAGTTGCAAGTAGGCCTAGATCGCGGCCACATACCCGTCAGGATGTCATCCATAAACTTCAATTACTACACGCTCAGGGAGAATCTTTGTCATTGCTTTGGAAAACAGACGTTAGGCTTTGTCGGATAGCTGTTAGGCAGTTTGGCAGTTTGAATGCGGCCCTAATTGCGTCCGGACTACCGTCGCACTGCAAACGGAGTTGGTCCAAGCGAGCAATTGTCGAAGCGATTAAGCGACGTCATGAGAATGGACAGAGATTATCACACGTGTACAAAGATGATAAGGCGCTTTTTAGCTCTGCGGCAAACCACTTTGGAAATTGGCAATCGGCACTTGGCGCGGCAGGCATAAGATTCAAAAAACGCCAAAGATGGACAAAGGATCGTGTGCTAGTAGGATTGCGATTAACCTACCGAGGCCAACCAAATTTCCAATTGATTGATCCAGCCTTAACTGCCGCAGCTATTCGTTACTTTGGCAACCTTTTTTCGGCAGTCGAGGCTGCAGGACTAGAGACCCCGGGTGGAAGATGGTCCGCGAGAAGAATCACAGCTCAGATCCAAGAATACTATATCGAAGGACTTCGGATCGGTGTTCATGGTTGCGGTGATCTCCTACTTGGCCTCGCTGCCAAGCGACATTTCGGAACATGGCTTGAGGCAGTTAAGGCTTCCGGCCTCGAGTCGAGAATGCCAGTGCCAATTCAGAGGCGTTCCTGGTCAGCAGAAGAAGTGCGGAATTCGATTTACTTGTTGGCGGAGACGGATGAAATATCCACCACATGGAAGAAAGATAAGCGCCTTTACGCGGCGGCCAAGAAGTATTTTGGTTCCTGGCGAAATGCCGTAATTGCTGCGGGATTTGAACCGGCTCATACCCGCTGGTCGCAGGACCTAATCATTCATACCCTGCAAGTACGCAATCGTCAGAACCCGCAACCATCGAGCGATCTCTTTAGAGAAGATTCTCGTCTTGCGGATGCGGCAAGAAGACTCTTCGGCAGCAAGCAAGAAGCCTTGGTCGCAGCGGGAATTGCGCCAATACAACCAACACAGACCAAGGTAATCTCCCAGAGGTAGCAACTATGTCACGTGAGGATGTCATTCGAAAGATCGTTGAACGTGATATTCAACAACAGGGTCTTTCGGAGGACGTCGTTCGGCGTGAGTCACCGCAACTGCATACCGATGCATGTGAGTTTTATGGAACCTGGTCGACTGCACTTCAGTATTCTGGAATCTCCGGACGTCGAGCCACCAAAAACGCCACTGAAGAATCCACTTTAAAACCAATCGCAATCCAATCGAATACGTATCGGATCGGCGCGGACCTATCTCCCAAAGCGGTGATCAACATGATCTGTCGACTCTGCGATAATGGATATAGTTTGAGTGCCGAGAAGACAATGAGTCGAGATCCACGTCTCTACGACGCGGCACATGATCACTTTGGATCATGGGATCAGGCGTTGACGTCCTCCGGAGTTAATCCTGAAAACATCCGGATGATTTGGAATAAATCGATGAGTCGGCGCGACCAGCTTATCGAGGCGATGCAGCACCGGCATGGCCTAAGCAAATCACTTACTATCCGCGCGGTGTCGCGTGACAATTTCGGGCTTTATGATTCCGTCCGATCTGTATTTGGTAGCTGGAAACGAGGACTTCTGGCTGCTGGGCTCATCGAACCGTCACAGTTGGGGCGATCACTATCCCTTGATCAGAAGCAAGTCATCGAAGCGATTTGCAAACGCAAAAAGGACGGGCGATCGTTATCGAGCAGCGTTGTGGCAAAGGAGGATGCGATTTTGATATACTCAGCAAGAATCTACTATAACACCTGGCGAGGTGCAATTGAAATTGCCTTGCAATCGGATCAAGGACTCTAAGATACAACTTGAAGTTGGTCAGTTTTGCACTGTGACGAGGGTGTACTTTAAAGTCGGTAGGCTTGGTGATAATTTCGCGCTCGTTCCGAACGTGTATGCGACGCTTCTGCCGAGCGATGAAGATTGATGATTCTACTTATTTGGTCAAACTGGATCGATCTAGACGCCGATCTTGAGTCCTATCGCCAACATGTGGCAGCAACGGCAGGCTTCTAACGGATACGTGAGAAGCAACAGAAATCATTGGCGTACATTGGTCGTCGCTCCACTCCGTGCCTACGCCACATGGCTCAGCTACTTACCATGTACCGCCTCCGGCTGCTGGACAGACGGACTCAGGGCCACACGGAAACCCATTTCGTGAAGAATCGGCCAATGGACCCAAAGCTTAGACGCTGACCCGCAGTAGGAAGCATAGTAGTTCCAGCAGCCACCCCGGTACACCCGATACACCCGGGAAGAGTGCCAGGCACCGTCTATCTCTTCACACCACTCCGCGACGTTTCCGTGTAAATCGTGTAGACCCCAGCCGTTAGGAATCTTCTCGCCACAAACCGCTGTCAACTTCGATGGATACATCTGACAATAATTAATTAGCAAAGTGTCATCGCTACCCGTCGAGTACTCAGACTCTGTGCCCGCTCGACATGCATACTCCCATTCAGCTTCCCTAAGTAGACGATAGCCATTCGCTCCTGGAATCAATCGCCAAACATCATATTCCTCACCATCGGGACCTATCTCTTTGGTATCCGTTCGCTCATAGCAAAGCTCACGGCCCTCTTGCAGACTCAGCCAGTTGCAAAACATCACCGAATCGTACCATGAGCAGCCCTGAGCTGGATGATCCACCGACGGACTTACTTCCTTATCTACACCCTTCCAATTTTCTGGCCTTTCCTTTTCCGGATACGATGCATCGCTCATAAACAATTCAAACTGGCCCCGACTAACTTCGCGATCCGCTACCCAGAACTCTGGGATCCGCCCGTCTAGCAAAGTTGTAAATCTTGCGTCTTTGTGTAGATGCGCAAAATCCGTGTCCGCAGACAATCTTTCCTTGTTTTTGTAGCCTTTAAGTACAAGCTCTTTCAATAGGCCAACGGTTTGATCGGCAAATTGGTTTGCGAGCTCTGGGTTCTTGTCAATTGCCGCCTTAGAGCAAAGCGATGCTGCACATGCAATGTTATAGCAATCATCTACAGTCTTGGACGGAGCTCCGATGGCCGATTCCAACTGCCTCGTTGCCTCGGCATAGTTACCAAACCAGGCTGCTAACTGTATCTCCATGTAAGTCCCTAAAGATTTTGGTGTCACCACTTGAAGGTACTTTGCCAGAGATTCTCTAGCTTCATCTGCCTTACCCAAACGAGCCAGCGTTGCAGTTCGGTAATGAAGAAGCAACTCCGACTCCGACACACTTTCGCCATTCAACAGCAACCAATTGAGATCCTCCAATGCCGATTCGATGTTTCCAACATGGTAATGAGCAATCGCTCTCGCTAAGCGGGTTTCTGGTTTGTCCAATTCTGAGAAAGTTAGTGTCGACATCGCTGACAAGTGTGTTCGATATGTTTCCAAGGGATCTACCAACTGTACTTCAGCCGGGGAATACGGACGCATCTTCAGCATGGTCGCACCAACCGAATTCGCAAACCAATCTCGCTGCAAAATAATCCTGTCTCGGTCCGGTACCTTCGGCTCCGGAATTCCCCAACGTCTCAACAGCCAACCCGCAGCGCTATGCGTTGTTGTGTCCCCTTTCTCCACATACCAGCGCGAAGCGAGGCTTTGCCAAAGCTCTTTGTCGGCAACTATGAGTTTGTCTACAGCTATCTGTCCGATCGCTAAACAAATTCCCGACCGAAGAGCAGGGCTATCACTGCTGGCCACTAAATCATGAATTTCCTTTAGATGATTTCCCCAGCGAGGGAACTCATCGAT
>JANLUJ010001367.1:0-11014 GCA_031363425.1 Pirellula sp. | reverse complement strand
GCCCAAACCAACTCGGAGTCGACCACATGATGCGCGATACCAACGCGATGCGCCTCGGTCGTATCGAAGCTTTCTGCACCCAAGAGCAACCTAGAAGCAACTCCTGCGCCGCAGCGGAATGTCAATAGTGGCGCAACCAAGCCGGAAATCAGTCCATGTTTGGCCGACGGCAATTCAAATCGCGAAGCCGGACTGGCGACAACCAAATCACTCGCCAAGACCAATGCCATTCCCATCCCCATGACTGAACCATCGATTGCAGCGATGATCGGTTTTGGAAATCTCAACATGAATTCGACTAACTCTTGCAACTCAGAAGCGACTTCTTGCCATTGATCGAATGGTTCAGTCTCTTGAGCAATCGTGCCCCACTGCTTTAGGTCGATTCCGGAACAAAACACTGAACCGGAGGACGCCAATACGATCGCCCTTACCGATCTCTCACGATGAAAATCCGAAAATGCCTGAATTAACTCAGTAACCATTTCCCTTGAGAGGGCATTGCAGTTGGCAGGGCTATTGAGAATGATCGTACCGCTAGGCGGTTGTTTAAGTTGTTTCAGCATTTTCGACTTGGCTAAACCGATGCTTCCATTGGAATTTGGTATCCGGACCGATAGTCGCGGAGAGAAAGGAGTGGTTAGCGGAGAGGATGGAATGGTTAGTGAAAAGGATGGAATTGGATTTCATCAATTGTACAGAGCCCAACGTCATTGTGGCACGGCGGTCCCCGCCGTGATTCGGATAACGGTACGCGCAATCGGTGGAGACCACCGAGCCACTTTTAGCTGGATCCCAAAATGTCGAGAGTGTGCTGCAAATCGGCGGGTAGAGGCGCTTCGAAACTCATTCGTTGACCGGTCTTTGGATGGTCGAATTCAAGCTTTGCAGCGTGTAGCGCATGGCGTCGCAGGACGATTTCGGAATCCGTTTCCAGAGGCGGTAGCCCACGTACCTGCCTGCGTTGCAATTGGCCTCGCATAACCGTTGCGTGGCCGCCGTACAAACGATCACACAATACTGGGCAACCAATATGGGCCAAGTGCAATCGAATTTGGTGCGTTCTACCCGTTTTGGGTTGAACATTCAAGAATGCGTAGCCAGGAAATCGCTTGATCACCTCAAAGAAAGTTTCCGCGTCTCGACTGGAGTGATGTCCAGCCCGTATCGCCATCTTATCGCGTTGGTACGGATGATTACCAATCGGTTGAATGATGCGGTCTCTGTCTCGATCGAGGGTACCAGCAACAATCGCTAAGTAAGTCTTGTTGACTTCGCGGGACTCAAATTGTGCGCACAATTTGAAGTGGACCTCGTTGGTCTTTGCGATGACGATGACACCGCTGGTGTCGCGATCGAGCCGATGGACAATGCCAGGGCGCGTCGGGCCGCCTGCATCGCTGAGTTGTTGAAAGTGGTAGGCCAAGGCGGCCGTCAGCGTTCCTGACCAGTGACCCTTTGCTGGGTGAACAACCATCCCAGGGAACTTGTTTACGATGACTAGGCAATCGTCCTCATAGATAATATCCAGAGGAATATTTTCTGGAATCGGCCCCTCTTTCGGCGGTGGCGGAAGAAGGTTAACGGTGATAGTCTGACCAGCAAATACTTTGAATGCTGGCTTGACTGGTTTTCCATTCACGCAGACCTTGTCTTCCATCACGATCCGTCTCAGGAAGACACGACTATAGCTATCGAGAAGCAGCGCGAGCACCAAGTCAACGCGTTTTGCTGAGTACTCTTCAGTGACTACAAATTCAAAGTCACGAAGCTCCGAACCCGAATCCGCGGGATCTAACGCGATAGGAAGTTCCGCGATCGCCTCGGTTTCGTCCAGAGGAAGGTCGTCTATCGAATCTGCGTTGGCCATAGACCTATTTCATTGTCGCGAGTCGGTAACGCAGAAGAAATGAAGTGTACGATTATGGCTTCTTTTCTGCGGGAACATCGTCCACTTTTGGCAAATCAACCTTAATGGCGCCGGGAGTCGTGGTCGACGGCAAGGTGGATTCTACCGGACTATTGGACTTCGACGATTCGACGGTCGGAGATGTCGGAACGGGAGCTAAATCGGATCCTGGAGCATTCCCCGTCGAGCCAACTGGAAACGAGATGTCTGGAGCACTCGGCAAGGGCGACGATTTGGGCGGGCGCGCATTGAGAACTGGCGAGGACGCACGACTTGTTTTGTACCAAGCATAGAATTCTTCGCCGGCTTTGCTTTCCAACCAAGCGACCCGTTTCGTAACCTCCGAGATCAATTCTGCTCCCATCGACTTGTTGGAAATTACTTTTCGATAGTAGGAAAGTGCCTGGCTGGAATCTCCCATGCCTTCGGACGCTTGAGCGAGGCCGAAGTTAGCTCTTCCGGTTAAGAACGAATCGCTACTTTTGTCCGCCACCGCACGGTAGTCGGACAATGCCTCTTTGTAGAATTGCTCTGCTAAGTCACGATCAAGGTATACTTTTTCCAATGCCCGCGACATGTTGGCATCGGCTGCGGTTTGTTTTGCCCAGAGGGCCGCCGTTGTCCCACCAAAATCGCTGGAAATTGCAGACAAATCAGCCGTGTCGGTGTCCGCAAAGTAAAGCGCTGTCCAGGCCTTTGCGGACTCTGTTTCTTTCATTGACGTGTAAAGACCGTACGCCAGTAATCCTATGACTACCACTGCGGTAACAGCCAGAATAGCGGGCAATGCCTTCTTGAGTTGGACTGCAATCTCTTCGATTTTGTCAGCGAGTAGATTGGATTCGAGTGTCTGTTTTCGTTCGCTTTTCATAGCTTCATGCCAGCAAAAGACTGGCGATTAAGGGGATATAGGAAAGTCGCAGTATAGGCCCGAGGCCGCATTTCCTCAATAGTGCAATTGCGTCGTTAATAACGTAACCGAGGATGACAAAAAGATTATTCGCTGCCATGATCTGAGAATCTAACCGAAAACAAACCTTTCTCCAATCTAGGTGAGGCGATCCATGACCCCTCCCGTCATGAGTGCTGACGAGACTTCTTCTGCTCATAGATCGACTTTCGGTAGCGTTCTACTCTGCTCAATTGGCATTGTTTCGCTGTTATGGTTTGGCGGCCTGCGGTTAGGTGCCTCGCAACATTCCGATGAGCCTGGAATTATTTCGCAAGAAACAGCTCAATCTGATAACCATGAACCGACGCCACCTTCGAGTACGAGGCTACGCAATAAATCTATTCTCCAACCACTTTCAGATCCTCGCGCGGCAGCCATCGCGGCGAACAATGCTTGGATGATGACTTGTTCCGCGTTGGTCTTGTTCATGATCGCACCAGGTTTGGCTTTGTTCTATTCCGGTTTAGTGCGAAAAAAGAATGTACTTAGCGTATTTATACAATGCCTGTTTTTGACTTCGGTAATGTCCGTTGTCTGGTCCTTGTATGGCTACTCTTTAGCGTTTTCAAACGGCGGAAATTTGGACCAGTGGATCGGGGGAATCGAATACGTATTTCTGAACGGTGTATCGAGCACATGGAACGAGCTTACGCAATCGCCGGTCACTCCGATGTGGTTTTCACGAGGAAATGAAACGTCGTTAACGAAATACTCGCATATGGTTTTCCAAGGAATGTTCTTCTCCATTTCCCCTGTGATTATGTGCGGTGCCTTAGCTGAACGGGTCAAGTTTCATGGCATGGTTATCTTCAGCGTTTTGTGGGGCACATTCGTGTATTGCCCGATCGCCCATTGGATTTGGGGCGGAGGGATTCTGAGTTACCCTAATGGTTTGCTTGGTGGAGGTCTCGATTTCGCAGGTGGATCCGTCGTCCATATTAGCGCAGGAGTTTCTGCATTAGTGGCTGCAATGGTGGTTGGTCCACGCCTAGGATTTGGAAAAGATCCGATGCCTCCACACAACCTTACGTATACGGCTGTAGGAGCGGCAATGCTATGGTTCGGCTGGTTTGGGTTCAACGCAGGGAGTGCAATGGCGGCTAATGAAATTGCGACGAGTGCATTTGTTGCAACCCATTTGGCGGGAGCAGCCGGCGCTATCGGTTGGTGGCTTCTTGAATGGCAACTGCGAGGCAAGCCGACAGTACTCGGGGTGAGTTCTGGGTTAGTAGCAGGCTTGGTATGCGTTACGCCGGCGGCCGGTTATGTTCAACCCATGCCAGCGCTCCTTTTCGGTTTTGTTGCAGGAATAGGCTGCTATTATTCTTGCAGTCTATGCAAACATTTGGCTGGTTACGATGACGCATTGGACGCATTCGGCATACATGGCGTTGGAGGAATCATTGGCTCCATACTCACGGGCTTGTTCGCTACCCGCGCATGCAACAATATAGCCGATGGAAAAACGATTGGCTTGCTGGAGGGAGGCTCACTTTTTCAAGGGCAATTGGCTTCGGTTGCGGTGGTGATTGTCTATTCCGGCCTGACCAGTTTGGTCCTGCTCAAAATAGTCGATTGGACCGTCGGATTGAGAGTGTCGGCCTCAGACGAACGACAAGGCCTAGATGTCCAGCAACACGGCGAAGAAGGATATATATTCCTGTAGCATGGAGGCCGTCTCGTGTGCCGTTCGCTTAGCTTGGAAGCAGAACAATCCAGCAGGACAAGCCTGCGGTATTTCTTGCTAGAAGCGATCGCATCAACCATTACCCGCCTCCCCACCTAGTCCAACGCCTGAGGCGTTGGACTGGGTGGGGAGGCGGGTGTTCGCTTGGCGCACGCCTCTAGCCAATAAGCGTTGGCTCCATCGCGTCGAGCTCGTTGGGGGCCTGCAAAACAGAGATTCCTAAGCTGTACAACCGGCTTGACCGGTGGATCGTTCGGGCATTTTGGCTACCCACGTTTCGTATAGCACTCGTACAAATGATGTCGAAAGATGTGTGCAACCATGTGCCTGCTGGGTGCAACACGGGTTATGATCTGTAGGTGTTCTGAAACCGATTTACTGGATCTCTCCTTTCCGAATTGCACTCTGATGATTCAAGTTATTCCAACGGACAAAGTCGGTGTCGAACCATTGAAGATGCCGGATCGCTTCCGAAAGGAGATCGTCTATTTCATGTCCCCTGCCGAAGGCGAAGGCGCTCCGAAACTTGGAAAGGACGAATACTGGATTCGTGCTACGGACGCTGCAAGATGGTTAGAAGACGGCGTTTTCACTCTCGTTTCCCCCCTCGACGCCGAATCCGTTGCGGAAATCGAACTTTCTGAGGATCAAGAAATTTGGCTTGAATGGATGGTCGAGCACAAAATCTGCACCGTAAGAATTGCTCAATGACGATCCGACCGTTTGGGGAGGCGACAGGTTTCAAGTTTTTGTTTAAACTTCCTTTTCCCATCGAAACTCCATTACCTTTTCCTCTTCGTTAAAGAGAACTAACAGCTGTGGCATCCTATAAAACCAGCGATCTGCGCAAAGGACTTAAGATTCAAATCGACGGAGAACCGTATTTGCTGGTAGACGTTGATTTTTTCAAACCCGGGAAAGGCAACGCCCTCTACCGATGCAAAATGAAAAACTTAGTCCGAAACACCGTATTAGACAGGACGCTCAAGGGTGGTGACGAGCTGGAAGCTGCCGACGTCGAGGAACTTGAAACTCAGTTCCTTTACAGTCAAAACGGAACATTCGTTTTCATGGATAAGGACACTTTCGAGCAATACGAATTGTCCGCTGATCAAGTCGATGAAAACTGGAAGTATCTCAAGGAAAACATGCCCGTGGACATGGTTTTGTTCAACGGCAATCCCATTACGATTTCGCCCCCGTCGCATGTTACCCTCAAGGTGACCGAAACGGACCCTGGCACCAAAGGGGATACGGCGACTAATGTGACTAAACCAGCGAAAGTCGAAACGGGGGCTGAGTTCAATGTTCCTGGTTTCATCAAAGAAGGAAACATCATCAAAGTTGACACACGTAACGGCACTTACGTGGAACGCGTTAGCATGGACTAACACTTGAACTCTTCCGGCGTGTAAGCTTAGTCATGTGTCAATTGGTTAAGATCGCTGGTATAGTCGAAGACAACATAAGCTTCCTGCTAATCTTGCGATTTTATCGATGTTGTTGGTCGGCTAAGGGTGATGCTATGCGAAGTTCTCAGGCAGTCGGGACAATTTGCTTGCTTGCACTGTGGTTTTTGTCAGTTACCCATCGTGCTGAGTCACAGCAACAGAACAAACAGGAGAATTTCGAGATCCTTAGAGAACAACTGATCAAGAACGTCTTAGTCCCAAATGGGATTAAAGATCCGCGGGTATTGAAATCGGTAGGCACTACGCCCCGGCACGAGTTTGTTCCAAAAAAATATATGCAACAGGCGTATCAGGACATCGCGATCCCCATTGGAGAATCGCAAACGATTAGCAGCCCGTTCATCGTTGCATTAATGACGCAATCGCTCGATCCAAAGCCAACGGACAAGGTTCTTGAAATTGGCACCGGCAGCGGATATCAGGCCGCCATTTTGAGCCCGTTGGTCAAGGACGTGTATACGATAGAAATTGTGCAAGACCTGGGGCAGCATACCAAACAGTTCTTAGCAGACATGCAGTATACGAATGTTCATTGCCTGATCGGTGACGGATTCAAAGGCTGGCCAGAGCATGCGCCCTTTGACAAAATCATTGTAACTTGTTCGCCGGAAAAAGTTCCCGAGCCTCTAGTTGACCAGCTCAAGGAAGGGGGTTTGATGATCGTTCCCGTCGGAGAGAGGTACCAGCAAATGCTATTCTCGATGCGCAAGGTCAACGGAAAATTGGAACGTGAAGCGCTGCAGCCTACGTTGTTTGTTCCTATGACTGGGGCTGCTGAGGAGGCTCGAGAGGTTGCACCCGATCCAAAAAATCCGAGACTGGTGAATGGTAGTTTTGAGTTGCCTCTAATAAACAATGCAAAAATTCCAGGCTGGTATTATTCCTTTGGGTGTGTCTCGGTTCAGGACGAAAGTGCGCCAAACGGAACACAAGCTGTCGAATTCCGAAGCATGGACCACAAATCCCCAAGCATGTTGCTGCAAGGGCTAGCGATCGATGGTTCGGTGGTAAGAAAAATCAGATTGGGCGGCTGGATCTCAACGGATAACGTCATCCATGGGAAGCTGAAGGAGGAGTTGCCTTCTATTGCAATCCAGTACTTCGATGGCAATCGAAATCGAATCGGATACAACTACCTCCCAGCCAGTCAGGGGAGTCGAAAATGGAAGAAGGAAGACAAGATCTTGACAGTTCCTGCCGCAACTCGCGAGGTTATCGTCTCGATCGGTTTGTTTGGTTCCATTGGTGTAGCCCGCTTTGATGACATCTTTATCGAAGCCGTTAAGTGACGTTTATCCATGCAAGTGCACACTCGTGCAAATATTCTATGAAACGAGGTAGAGACAGGTGAAACCCAAGGCTGTGTTGGCTTACTGTCGAGAAAAGGGGATCAAGGCCTTTGACTTGCGTTTTGCGGATGTTTTAGGTGCTTGGAGGCACATTTCCTTCCCGGTGTCGGCACTGAACGAAGCTTGCTTCGAAGAAGGGTTTGGTCACGATATCGTTCTTGAGCCTTTCTCCAACACCTCACCATTCCATGCAATTCTCGTACCTCAGGGGTTTGCAAACTATCTCGACCCATTCACGCATCAGCCTACGTTGGTTCTGCTAGCTAGCGTCCAGGACGCTCTGATGAGGGAGGAAAGTCCGCTCGACTCACGCCATGTTGCTGTCCAGGCAATGCGTTATCTCGAGGCGTCTACCATCGGCGATGGGCTCACTGTCAAGGCAAGTTGCCAGTTTCGAATCGAACGAAACGAACCAGCTCAAACGAACGGAACGACCTGTGACAATACCTTCCTCGCATGCGGGCCAACCGATCGCGACTTCGATATGCGATGCGAGGTAGCTGATATTGCCGCCGACGCTGGTTTGCATATTGAACGTCATTTCAGCGGAACATCTTCCTGCTCAGAAATGATTTTGAGACCTTCGAGTTTGGTAAAATGTTGTGACGACATACTAATGCTGCGTTATCTGCTTGGCCAAAACGCCTTCAAGCTTGGCAAAAATCTGACCAAGGACAATTTGCGTTTGCCAAGCCAATGGTCGATCACTCGTCAAGGAGAATCGATCTTTGTCGGCTCATCGCATAACGGGCTAAGCGAAATAGGCTTAAATGCGATGGGCGGCATTGCTAGGCATGCGGACGCGATCACCGCAATCGCAATTGCAAATGCTGCTTTGACACGCGAGGTCCCTTGGTTGACGTTGTGTTCCAGCAACGTGGTAGAATCGATTTGCCGCGTGATCGTTGCGTCAAACAATCCGCAAGACAAGGCGATTGAGTTTCGCGGCGCTCCCGCCTCATGCAATCCGTATTTAGTTCTCTCCGCTGTACTGATGGCCATGATCGATGGAATTCAAAATAAGATTGCACCACTTTCGGCCTTGGACATGAAAATCGATATGGTTAATGACTCGATGAAGTATTCGATTGGTCGGGACGAGTCTGGACAAGCCAGTCGTCGCCAACTAATGGAGGGGCTAATGTCGGATAGTGATTTCCTCAGTCGCGGCGAGGTTTTTTCTAATGACCTTATCGATTCGCTTTGCCGGCAATTGAGTTAAAGCTTTACGGCCCCTAGGCAAGCCACTATGTCCCGAGCATCATCCCCTGCTAAATCGTTCTGGCAGTATTCAGTAGGTCAGATGTTGACTTTGACCACACTTTTGGGCTTGATTGCTGCGATGATCGTTTACGCAAACCGCGAGCAATTGCAATTCGCAGCCATGCGACGCTTAGCTATGGTTGCAGCAGAAAGAAACATGGCTCTCGATCAAGCCGTAACGGAACAAAAAAGCACTCGGGTGACCGAGCTACTTAAACTGGGTGCCGACCCAAATACGCCACACAAGGGTCCTGGAGCTTCTAGACAGAAAATGACTAGCGTTCTAGAAGTGGCAATTCGAAATGGCGATATCGAAGTTTCCCAAATACTGCTCAAGGCCGGGGCTGTTGTCTTCCACTCCGCGCTGGAGGTCGTCATCGACTCAACACTTAGTGTCAATAAAAAGCTGGCGTTAATGCGAATCCTCATGGAGAACGGTGCCGAAATTAGCGAATCGGTAATGCGGGTTGCAGTCCAGCACCCTACATCAGAAATCATCGACTTGTTGAGACTAGCCGGCGCCGACTATGGCCCCCGAGAAATGGCGAGCTTGGGACGTTTAGATGAGTTAAGGAATGCGTTAGAAGCGGATCCAAATATCCTGAACAAGCGTCTACAGCCCGTTTTTGCATGTTTGCCTAACCAAGAACCAACTTTGCTTGGAATTGCTCTGATGCGTGGCCACGAGGAGTTGGCCAATTGGTTGATCGACAATGGGGCAGAAGTGAGTGTATTGGAGGAGCGAGGGAATACGCTAATGTTTATGGCAGCTCGAGGCGATTGTGCGAAAATCATCGAACGACTTCGCCGCTTGGGCTGCGACCCCAATGCCATCGACGAATCCGGAGATACGTCGTTGATAGATTGCTGCCCAAGGAGCCATCCAGAAACTATTCTCGCATTGATCCGAGCCGGCGCCAAAGTCAATTTACAGAACCATTCTAAGTCGACTCCATTGCATTATGCGTTGTGGCGGAGGCAAGATGTCGAAGAGGTAGTTACTATCTTGCTCGACGCCGGTGCCAACCCATTATTGGTAGATAGTGATGGAAAGTCCGCTCGAGACTGCGCGCTACTAAAGTTCCCATCGCTCCAACATCTCTTTGAGCACGCAATCGACAAGAACGTGTTTTCGACGCGTTAGGCCTTACTCGACCAAAACAGCCATCGACGGTTCTGCTCGAACATGAATAGTTTGCCCTCCGGTGTTAAGGAACCTTGGGGGGCGTCGCTATTAGGCGACCGGCATAATGAAAAGTACCAGTAGCACGACGCGCGAGCTAGTGAATTGGAAGCTGGAATCACTAGCTTGCGCGTCGTGCTAAGTAGGGTTAAACCTGCCGGTCGCCTTAGTGCCAAGCGGAAGAATCAAACTGGAAAAGCATGCTGATTTTTGTCAATTATTTTTTCCGTCTTATTCAGTAAGCTGTCCGCAGGTCGATTCGCCGTTCGTCTTAATAGTGTTCCCGCGAGACGAATAGTCTTTATCGTCTCCAATTCCAATAGTTTTAGTTTAAAAAGGAAACATTGTATTATGGCAAAATTTTTGTTGTTGTATCGCGATTCCGCAGAACCTCGAACGCAACCATCACCCGAAGAAATGCAGGCTTTTTTGGCGATGTGGGGTGATTGGTTTCAACAGTTTGGTCCCAAAATTTTAGATGGGGGCGATGCGCTCCTTCCAACTGGCCGCGTTCTGAAACCGGGTGGGGAAGTTGCCAACGGTCCTTACGTAGAGGCAAAGGAGGTCATCGGTGGTTATTCCGTCGTGGATGCAGATCACTATGAAGCAGCAGTTGAGATTGCAAAAGCCTGCCCCATTGCGAAGATTGGCGGAGCGATCGAAATCCGAGAGTTCGCCGGATACAACTAATGCAACCTTAGGATCTAACGGACTTTCCGAGGATGAACGAATCAAGAACGCTTGTCGAACACTTTTTTCGCCACGAATACGGACGATTGGTGGCCGTGTTGACACGTTCTTTAGGAGTCCGGAATCTCGAACTTGCAGAGGACGTCGTCCAGAGTTCCATCTCAAGAGCGCTTCAGTCATGGGGCCGCTCGGGGATTCCCCAGAATCCGAGTGCGTGGCTCTATCGAACATCACGCAATTTGGCAATCGACGCGATTCGACGTACCAATACGGAAAGTCGCCTGCTCGCATCTGGAGCGAATGAAGTTCATTCTTCAAGCGATGTGCAAAATCTGTCCTCTGCATTCGAGGACGAAGTTGGCGACGAATCGCTTCGCTTGCTCTTTTTATGCTGCCACCCGAGCATTCCATTGGAGTCTAGCATTGCATTTGCTTTGAGGACGGTAAGCGGTTTCAGTACAGACGAAATTACATCGGCCCTACTAATTTCCAAATCGAACGTGGAGAAA
>JANLUJ010001356.1:0-2987 GCA_031363425.1 Pirellula sp. | reverse complement strand
CCTCGCGTTGAAACGAAGGCGCGGAGCACGGACGACATCATGAGCAGCGTAGGGCGCGCGGTGCAAGTGCCTCAAGCTCCTGGGATTCCTATGACGAAAACGCCTGCTATGTCTCGGCCTTCGATCGATCCATTCGAAAGCGATGCATTCGAAATAGCATATGAAAACATTGACGATTTGATTGGCCTATTGGCAATCCTACGCAGCGAATAGTCCCATCATCCCCCAGCCCCTTCTACCTCGAGGGAGAAGGGGAGCCTGAAAACTATTGGATATTTGCTTTACCATGAAACAACACACAACCAAGTCACCGCCTCCTGCATTCGTAGATTAGTGTCGCTCCACTTTGAGTCACCAAAAACCAAAAATTCCGCAGGTCAAGCTGCGGGATTTCAAACACTCAAGTACGCATTGCGAGACTCGTTTTATCAATTGACCAACCAATCCAGTTCTCAGCGCATTGTCTGCACGTTGAAAGAATGATTCCAAGTTTATCGCAGACTGAATAGCAGCAGCAATCCATGATACGCCTACGAAAACAAATGCCTCAATCAAAGACGCGCAAGAAGTTGCACAACAATCGACCGCTTCAGCAAGAGCAGTTGGAAGCGAGGGCATTGCTCGCCGCAGTTGCCGCCCCGAGCGGACTAGTAAGTTGGTGGTCCGCGAATGGAAGCGGGGCTGACGTCATGGGATTAAACAATGCCACGCTTTATAACGGAGCAACGTACGCCGCCGGTGAAGTCGGACAAGCTTTTAAGTTCGATGGCGTTAACGATCGTGCACAAATCGTAGATTCTCCTAGCTTGAAGCTGACTGGTTCTTTGACAATTGAGGGTTGGATAAACGTCAATTCTTTTGGCAGCAGTCGCGGATACATATTCTTTCGAGGCGATGAGACACGCTCACCCTATTTTCTCGCTACCGAGCCTGGCGGGTTGCTGAACTTCGTTGTTCTGCCAACATCTACAAATGGGAATGGATCGTCAATCAGAGCTTACATTACTCCCGGTCAACTTACTCACGTTGCCGGAACACTCGATGATTCGACGGGTTTGATGAGCCTATACTTGAACGGAATACTAGCTGGGCAATCGACGACAGATGTGAGACCATACGGGGATCTGCAACCTGCAAGTAACCCTGGAATTGGGATCGGCAACACCGGTGGCTATCCTGGAACTGCGACAAATTTTCCATTCAACGGCCTGATCGACGAACTGTCTGTTTACAACAGGGCGTTGGCTCCTAACGAAATATTAGGAGTCTTCAAGGCTGGCAACGAGGGCAAATTGCCAAGCCCGATAGCTGTCAATGGTCCATCGACGATCGAGGGATCGACAGGAACGACAACGCCTATGAATTTTGCGATTCAGCGAACAGGCAGTCTGATCGGCTCACTGACGGTCGCTTATGCGACGGCTGATGATTCCGCCGCTGCCGGTTCTGACTATGTCGCCGGATCGGGAACCGTGATTTTCGCCAATGGCGAAGCAACGAAGACTGTACAGGTCATCATTAATGGCGACAACGCAAGCGAGCCAAACGAAACATTCCGATTGATTGTCACTCCGGCTGGCGGCATTGCCGTCATGGGAGTGGCAACCATCCTCAACGATGATTCGGCAATTTCGATCAGCAACGCCGCTGCGACAGAAGGAGATACATCGATCCGCTACTTTGATGACTTCATACCTGTACAACGCCAATTGGGCGGAGGGAGGCATTGCGCCTTCGGACCTGATGGCAATTTGTACATTGCGGGCCGATTCACGAACGATGTTCAGAAGTATGACGGCAAGACGGGAGCTTATTTGGGTGTAGTAATTCCAAGCGGCAGCTTCAGTCTGCATGCCCCGTGGGCTTTGGTCTTCGGCCCCGACGGGAACCTCTACGTAGGTGGCACACTTTCCAAAAATGTGCTCCGCTACAACATGACGTCGGGCGTAATCGACGAATTTTTATCCGCTTCAACGGGACTGCCCAATGCCAACGGGCTCGCATTTGACGCGCTCGGCAATCTTTACGTTTGCACAGGAAGCGACTCAAGTGTCTGGCGATTTCAAGGACCAAATGGCACATTGCCAGGCGCTCCATTACCGGCCTCTGGACAGACGGGGGCGGTGTATGTCCCAACTGGTAGCGGAGGTCTCAACAACAATCAAGGAGCCATCAGCTTTGGACCTGACGGCAATCTATATGTTGGCAGCAACGGTACCAAATCAGTTATTCGGTACAACGGTTCAACAGGAGCATACATCGACAACTTCGTCGCGGCAGGATCGGGAGGACTTACTGGCCCGAATGACTTGGTCTTTCGGCCCGACGGCTATCTCTATGTCTCTAGCCAGGGCGACGGTGCTGTCTACCGCTACAACGCGACAAACGGTGCCTTCAATAGCCAAGTAGCTCAAAGTGCGGACCCTCAAGGAGCCCCCTCCGGTGCGGGCGCATTGGCGTCGGACACTATGGGCAACCTACTAATTGGGTTCGATGCCCTGGACAACATGCAACAAAGGTATGGCCGATATGGCGCAGCGTCGCAGGAAGCATTCACGATCACGCTTGATCATGCAAGCGCGATACCAGTCTCTGTCAGCTATTCGACCGCGGACGGCTCTGCGATCGCTGGCAGTGACTACGCGTCCATATCATCTGGCACAGTCTACTTCGCACCCGGCGAAACTTCCAAGACATTTCTCATACAGACGGTGGACAATCTTACTTACGAATCCACAGAAACCTTTTTCGTCAACTTATCGAATCCAATCGGAGCTACGATTGCCGTTGGCCAAGGTATTGGGACGATTGTCGATAACGATCCACCGGTAAGCAATGCTCCCTACTACAAAGGCTCGTTTTACACCGCAGGTGGAACCAACATAGAAGGAGGGTTTGATCCATCGAAACGTGTGGCCAAAGCTGGTACTGTAGCCCAGACGCTGAGCTTTGAGAACGTGAGCAACTACACTCGCGGGATCAATGGT
>JANLUJ010001313.1:0-1867 GCA_031363425.1 Pirellula sp. | reverse complement strand
CTTCTCGGCTTCGATCATCGCTTGAATCCCAGCCAACTGCTGTTCGAGTTTTGCGATCTCGCCACTCACGGTTTCAAGTTGCGATTTGGCCGCAGCAACGTTGGCTTCTGCGGGCTTAACTTGAGTAAGCGCAGTCGCAATCGCTTGTTCGATAGAAATTTTCGTGGAAGCCATTTGAGCGGGTAATGCTAAAAAGCGTTTAATATCCGATTGCAGACCGTCAACCATTCGTTGTGCGGCAACAACTGCGAGATTGGCTGCTTCGAACTTGGCTTGAGCCGGAGGCATTGCTTCCTTTACCGTTTGCAATGCAGCCGAAGCCGGTCCAACTTTTTGTTCTGCAGCTGCTTTGGTTGAAGTTACTTCCAGATACGTTGCGGTGGCCGCTGCAAACTCCTTGTTCTTGGCGTCAAAGGCGGTGTTCCATTCGGAATTCTGCTTTTCGCGAGCACTGAAGTCATCGTTGATCGCTTGCATTTCGGTTTGAAATCTAACGATTGCCTCGGCTTGTGCCTGCGAGTGAACAGTTCGCTTTTCGATCTGTATGTCGATTCCTGCTAGATCTGCACCTTGAGCCGATCGTTGCGATTGCAACGAGGCTATGGCGTCGTCAGCCAACTTTTTTGCTTCTGCAGCAGCTTTGAGTTGATTGGCCTTCCCGGCTTTCGATGCTTGCACAATCGCAAACTCAGATGCCTTCGCTGCAATTTGGGAAACGATTGAATCGGATTGTGATTTGAGTTGGGTCGATTGTTCTGAAACCAATTGCAACTCCGCTAAAGAGGATGTGATTTGCATTTGGATATCGCTCAGTAGTTTTTGTGCCATCGTCTGCTGTGACTGAATAGTCGTGAATTCAGAATGTGCCAACTGAGCTGCCGTTTGGGCTTGATGGAGGCGTTCCTTCGCCAACGCCAACGACTGTTCTAATGGAACTGGGTTTGCAAACAAGACTTTTTCATCTGTGGGAGTTGCGCGTTGCCAAAGGCGGACATTTCCTGCCCAGTCCCCGGCCACGATCTGCTTGCTATCGGCGGTGATCGCGATCTCATGTCCGGCCTCAACGAGCGATGGCATTTCGCCAGCCGCGTTGCCCGATCCATCCCAAACTTTGACTTTGTTGTCGCGACCCGTGGACGCAATGGTCCCGTCGTTGCAGATGGCTACGGCACCCACACCACCGACATGAGCGTCCCATGACTTGATCAACTTTCCCTCGTTCATATCCCACATTTTCAGGGTGCCGTCTAATGATCCGCTGACAAGTGCCTGGGAATCTGGACGCCACGCAATGGAGCGTACCTCACCTTTATGTCCAGGCAATTCCTGAAACAACCGGCCGGTTTGCGATTCCCAAACCACTAATCCGCTCGCACGATCAGCAGTTGCCAAAAGCAATCCGTCAGGGCTAAACCGTACGCAGTAGATCCAGTCCGTATGCTTCTTTTGTTCGTATTTCAAATTGCCCGTTAGAGTCTCAAAGACGCGAACCATTTTTTGAGGGCCCGCTATCGCAATCAATCGATTGTCATCGCTGATATCTGCCCCAAAAACGATGTCCAGTTCATCACCCACTCGGGTCAATCGGTTGCCCGAAGCTATCTCGTGGAGAGCGGCATATCCAGCAGCGCTATGTCGTCCACCAGCGATCAGAATGAGCCGTCCATCGCGGGAAAAAGTAATCGACTGTGGCTCACCCTCAGGGAATGGGATGATGCCTTGCAACTGTCCCGATTCACTATGGTAGATGGCAACTTGAAACTGCCCCCCGACCGCCACGAGGGGTGACCATGGACTAGCTGCTAGCGCGGAGATTGTTGCGGCACGTGGCGTATGAAATGGCGTCTGCTTGATCATAGTGACCGGC
>JANLUJ010001294.1:0-1878 GCA_031363425.1 Pirellula sp. | reverse complement strand
AGAAAAGGATAGCTCGAACAAAAGAGAAACTCCGAGAAATTGGGACGGAAATTATCGAGCTCAATGATGCGGACATTGGATCTAGGATAGATGCCGTTCAATCCACCATCTACTTGTTGTTCAACGAGGGTTACGCATCCTCAAGCGGCCACTCCATTTTGCGAAAAGAGCTTTGTGAAGAGGCAATTCGACTGGCAAGAATGCTCATTCGTACCGTAAGAGTTTCAGTTCCATCTAGCACTGCATTGCTTTCGCTGATGCTGATGCACTCGGCGAGATTTGATGCTCGAGTCGACGCCTACGGAGCAATGGTAATGCTCGAAGACCAAGACCGATCTCGCTGGAACTGGAACCGGATTCGAGAAGGAATGCACTGGATGGCCCTCTCCGCCGACGGAGATCATTTGTCACGTTTTCATGTCGAGGTAGCCATCGCCTGGGAGCATTGCCGTCCCCAATCCTTTGGAGAAGTAGATTGGTGCAAGATTGCAAGGCAGTACCAAATCTTGGAGCGTATCCAACCCAGCCCTATGGTGAGACTCAATCTTGCCATAGCAATGTCCTTCTCTTCGGGTGCCGAATGTGGATTGGTTCAACTAGCTCGCGTACCGTCGGAAGATCGAGCCAGACTTCGTCCCTGGTGGGATTGCGCCATGGCTGACGTCTACAGTCGATTAGGCAAGTGCAGCGAAGCCATATCGCATTGGCAGGACGCCTTGCTGTTGGCTTCGAATGAAGACCAACGGGCGCTGATCACCAAGAGAATCGAGAGAACAATAAGCAAATTCAGAAACCCTGGCGAAACGCGAGTTTGTTGACTAACGTCCAATTGCCCGAATGATCCGGCATTATTATCTATGAATCACGAAAAAAGCACGACGGCGAGTTTCGCTGTCGTGCTCTATCAATTTTTATCGTTCGACTACGTTAAACGTTTTGACTTTCTAGGAAGGTGGCCTCGTGAATGTTACCGTGTCTTGGCCACTTGGCCGTAGTCCAACACGGTTCAGGGAATATGCAACTTTCGAATTTAGTCTACGTACAAAGCTGTTCGACTACTTAGCCGGTGGCATGATTACCGAGTCGATGATGTGGATGACACCGTTTGATGCGTCAACATCGGTTGCTAAAATCTTCGCATCGTTCACGAATGCACCTTTGTCCGTAACTTTGATGGCGACTGAAGCACCCTGGACGGTCTTCGCTGCTTTGGCATCAATTGCAGCTTCTGAGTAAACACGACCGGAGACTACGTGGTAAGTCAGAATACCAGCGAGCTTGGCTTTGTTCTCAGGCTTTAGGAGGTCAGCCAAAGTTGCGGCAGGAATCTTCGCAAACGCTTCATCGGTAGGCGCAAAGACCGTAAAAGGTCCAGGACCGCTAAGTGTTTCAACCAAACCAGCGGCTTTGACCGCTGTCAAAAGCGTCTTGAACTTACCAGCTTTGTCTGCGACTGCTGGGATGTTGTCTGATGCTGGCATGATCACCGAATCAATAATATGGATCACACCGTTCGAGCAGGCGATGTCTGCGGTAACCACTTTAGCTCCATCAATGTTAACCGTCTTACCGTCGACTTTAACGTCAACTCGTTGACCATTGAGAGTCGCAGCTCCTTTGACCTTTACTACGTCAGCAGCCATGACCTTGCCGCTTACAACGTGGTAGGTCAGAATGGCTGCAAGCTTTCCTTTATTCTCAGGCTTCAACAAGTTTTCTACTGTACCTGCAGGCAGCTTTGCGAACGCCTCGTCAGTAGGAGCGAATACCGTGAAAGGACCTGGCCCTTTGAGAGCTCCAACTAGATCAGCGGCTCCGAGCGCGGCTGCCAACGTTTTGAATGAGCCAGCACCGACTGCTGTGTCGACGATGTCCTTG
>JANLUJ010001284.1:0-1796 GCA_031363425.1 Pirellula sp. | reverse complement strand
TACCGATCACGTTGTTTGCTGCAGGGCTCCCGCAACTGCTAGGTCTCTTGGGAAAAGCCAAGTCCTATGCAGAACGCTTGTTCGACTTTCAGTTCATCGGGGCGCTTGCCCCTGAATTCGCTCGCGAAGCTATCGTCGAGCCCGCGCGTCGTTTGAACGTCGAGTATGAGAAAGAGGCAATTGACCAAATTGTAAAGGCAACGGAGTGCTATCCGTACTTCCTACAAGCCTGGGGGCAACACTGCTGGCAAGTGGCAGAACGAACCCCAATTACGCTCGCTGATACTCAACAAGCGACCGAGGTTGCGATTGCACAACTTGATAGTAGTTTCTTTCGAGTTCGTTTCGATCGATTGACGCCTTCCGAAAAAACATACATGCGAGCCATGGCCGAGCTTGGCCCGGGGCCGCATCGGTCTGGCGATGTCGCGGACGTACTTCACCGGCCAGTGAATAGCATTGCGCCAACTCGCAGTTCCTTGATTAGAAAAGGCATGGCATACAGTCCGGCACATGGGGATATCGCATTTACGGTCCCACTTTTTGACGGCTTCATGAAACGCATCATGCGATTGGAAAAATAGCGGATTGTGGAGACGGAACCTGCGGCTTGTTTCGACGCGCCAGCTGAACGATAATCGACGCTTGACTATTTTGGTTGCAGTTGCAACCCTACCGATCCTATTCTGTATTTTGTGACATCCAAAAATGAACTCGATTACCTTGTTGTCGCTACTGTGGGTCGTTTCTGCGGATCTCACCCCTCTGCCAGAACGGATCGAATTCAATCGCGACATCCGACCCATTCTTTCGGATCGCTGTTTTTCCTGCCATGGTCCAGACAAGAACAAAAGAGAGGCGGAAACTCGGCTCGATACCTTAGAGGGATTGCACGGAAATGTGGATAAGGCTGGACCGCTCGTCCCCGGCAATCCTGACGCAAGCGAAATGATTCGCCGCATCGAATCATCGGACAACGACGAGAGAATGCCACCGCGCGTGCTCGGTAAGGACCTTTCGGAATATGAAAGGGCACTGCTTCGGCGGTGGATTGAGCAAGGGGCCAAATGGGAGGGCCATTGGGCCTTTCAACCAATTCGGAGAACCGATAAACCGAGCACTATTGATAGCCACATCCTTGCGGGACTTCGACTGGCAAGCCTAGAGCCCTCGCCAAACGCTGATCCGCGCACGCTTGTCCGGCGACTTTCCTTCGACCTAACCGGGCTTCCCCCTAAACCAGAATGGGTCGAACGCTTTTCCATCGATCCGAACGATGTGGCCTACGAAAAACTGGTCGATGAATTGATTGCGTCTCCGCAGTTTGGGGAGCGCATGGCGGTGTGGTGGTTGGATCTTGTTCGCTACGCGGACAGTGTTGGTTACCATGGCGATCAACCCATGCCCGTAACCCCCTATCGCGACTATGTGATCGCCGCATTCAATAGCAACAAACCGTTCGACCGTTTTACGATGGAACAGCTTGCTGGCGATTTGTTTCCTGAGCCGACTAGCGAACAACTCATCGCTTCCGGGTACAACCGATTGGGGATGATGAGCGCCGAGGGCGGGGCACAACCCAAAGAGTATTTGTCCAAGTACATCTCGGAGCGAGTACGGAATGTAAGTGGTGCTTGGCTCGGAGTAACTTTCGGTTGCTGCGAATGCCACGATCACAAATTCGATCCCTTTCCAACCAAGGAGTTTTACCAGCTCGAAGCGTTCTTCGCAGACATCCAAGAAAAGGGTCTCTACGACGCAGGAAACAAAACGGATCCATGGGGACCTGAAATGGC
>JANLUJ010001190.1:0-1863 GCA_031363425.1 Pirellula sp. | reverse complement strand
GTTCTGAGCCGCAGACGAGCGACAAGATTTGAGTTACCGAAGCTTGAACCTTTGGCCCGATCGTCACACGGCCCAGGGGGCCATGCTACGGGTAGATTTCAATCTGCCGATCACCTTAGCGAACTTGACCGGGTGGGCAATAAGCCCCCGAGGCTGGTGGAGCTCCGCTGAATTGATTTGGTGCTACGGAGCGGTTCGCATCATAAAAGAGCGGTCTACCGGATGGGTAACCAGGATTGATGTTCTGCTCCTTGATGTGGAACCGGCTCGGTGGCGTTGGATAGCTATACCCAGGCTGTTGCCGAACGGTGCCGCGCATGTGAGTGACAGGGTCAGGAATGCTCATGTGGGTTCGGTTGCGAATGACATGGCTTTGCAAGCCGGCAGGAGCTCCCAATGGAATGTGAGGCGGTCCCACTAGTCCGATGGGTGTGCCGGTTTGCGGCATTCCATACTGCGGCGCGGAAACACCGGAAACCATGTTTGGTGGATTGTTGGCAGGCCCAATCGCCGAACCGTCGGGACCACAGGTTGTACCGTTGCCGTCAACGTAGGCACCCGGAGGCAACATCCCGCCACCGAAACCACCGGAGTATCCACTCGACATTTCGATGTCCTTGTTGCCTAGTCGAATGATTGCCAAGATCGAACCGCGTCGGTCCGCTTCGACAATCGGGTCCAAGCCTGGCTCAAGTCGAGTGCTAACCAGCGTATCGATTCCCGAAATTGCATCACCTTGAAATTCAGGATCTGGCAGGTAGATCACCTTGGTAACAAAGTTGCTCGACAAAGCTTGATCGAGATCCTCTTCCGTGAACTGAATCGCAATTGCGTTGTGGGCTAAATAGGCAGCGGTGCGATAGCTGGCCGTGCCAACTTCAAGCGTTGGATAGAGTTCGACCCCCTCGCGGCCTTGGATGTCGGTCAATTTCAAACGGAATATGCCGCCTTGTGCGAATTCCAAACGGCCAGGCACAACCAAGGGATCACTGGTAAACGTGCTATCGCCGACCACATCGTAAAGTATCTTCATCGACTGTGGCTGATTGAATAATACTTGAACGGTTGGGATCATGGCTCCACCGCCATATCCTGGAACTGGAATGGTTTCGGGCATTAGTACTCCTGGACCTGGTCCGCCGACCATTGGGCCAGGTTCGGCAAGACGATTGGCCGGTGGCATGTTATGCCGAACACCAAACTCTCCTGCTTGAACAATCGAAAGGGAGAGGATGCATGGAGCGCCCAAACCCAAAGCAGCCAATAGGCTAAAGTAACTTCGCATTTTCATATTCTTCCCCCTGGAACTTATTGGGTCTAGCCGGCTTAATCTTTAGGCCACCGCGACCGACGTTTTTCCACCTGGACAACACGCCTGCGATCGACCTACAATCCGGCCCGTTGGACACTACCGCGTATGTTCGGCAGCTTTGGACCGGTTTCTTTGATAAAACCCTTACAACTTGCCCATGCAGATCGAAAGAATGAATGCCAGCACTTGGTTGTTGGTCTCAATTGGCTTAGCTGCTCAACTTGTTTTGGCCGCCAAGGTTGGCGCGCAGAGCCAGCCCAGTATTCCCATCCTTCCTACACTAACTGCCTCCTCAAACAAATCGTTAGAAACTTCGCCAAATGGTGCATTGGGTTCGGCAACCACGGTCGTCACGATAGACCCCAACGTTCTTGTTCTGAATGCAATCCATCAAGCTGTTTGGGGGCCAGCACTTGCTTGCAAGGTCTATCAGCGGAGTGTAGCTTTCGACCAACAAGTCATCATTAGCGGTGAGTACAAAGCAAGTGGGCTCGGCACAGGGCAATTTCGATACAACGCTAGGGTATCATCCGGTGAAACCACCGTGGACA
>JANLUJ010001181.1:0-3883 GCA_031363425.1 Pirellula sp. | reverse complement strand
TAAGGCGAGCGGCAGGCTGAAACCTACCAGTTGAGCCAGAGGCGCTAGCCGATCAATTCCCAAGAAATCGGCTAACGCCTCAGGCTCAAAATTACAAAAAAGGAACTTTGCAAACTGCCGATCGCCTAAAAATGGCGAACGGCGCACGATTTCCCGTCGAGTCTCACGCGTTGTTCGGCGATGCCTCAGTATCCGAATCCGTCGAACTCTTCACCTTCGACACGAAACTCTTCAAACCTTTCGCAGGTGCTGGTTCCGATGCGACATTGGGAGTCATCGCGCTTTGAGGAGCCGGTTGCGCTTGTGGCCTTGGGGTGATGGTCTCTGATCTCTTAATTTGCTCACCTGTAGCCGCTGGCCAACGGTTGGCAACTGACCGTATGGTTGCCTTTGGAACGATTCTTTCAAACTTACCACCAAATATCTGATTGAAAGCATCGTTCTCTCTTGGTCTCGATTCGTTTTTGGCAGAGTAGCTATCGGTGTTTTCTTCGACCGATGACTTTCGGCGTTCTTTCAAAACTTCGCGCAGCGGTTCAAAAATGGCGTTGCTTGGTTTTGGTTCGGTCATTGCCTGGGGGACGGTAATCGCATCTTGAACAACAGGCCTTTGAGGCTCAGTAATTTTGTCGCTGACCCTCTTCGTTGGCGATTCTGCCTTCACCACAGATTCAAGCGAGGCCGGAACCGTAGGCTTGTTCTTTCGGTTGCCTTTGTTCTTTTCTTTTTTCTTCTTGTTTTTTCCCGTAGTCCGAGCTTGACTCGAATCGACCGAATCGGATTTGTCCGAAACCGCATCGAAACGGTCGTTCGACGCAGAACTCGTTCGGTGACTCTTTTGTTTCTGCGCCGATCCCGCGTTGGCGGGGCGAGAGCGATTGGATTTGACTTTGTTGGCCCTGAAAAACCATGCGATCCAAATAATCGCAACAGCCAAGGGTAACAACCACCACAAGATGGATACGGTCGAGTTGCCTTGCGAATCAATTGAGGATGTCTGTGCAATTAACATTGAAAAGGTTCTGAAAAAGTTGATGGATGTGTCGGCGTCTCGTTAAGCGACCGGCATCTGGAGAGATATCTTCCACGACGCGGATAGCTACGGTTACCGGAACGTGAACAACAAACTGCTGGTTTTAGTCTGCTGGACGCCTTAAAGACATTCTGACTGGGTCTATGGATTGGTCAAGCTCTTGTTGCTTGGTTGCAGAACTCCGCGAGATTATGTCGAAATCGGCTTTGGGCATTGTGCTGCAACAAACAACTTAGGCTAAAATGGAGGAAGCGCCAAATGGCGAGCTGCAGTCTGCAAACAACGTGCACCATGCCATCTGCGCCGCATTCGCCTCGGGCCAGGCCCAAGCTACCCACCATCCGACTCTTTCCTGCCTACAACCAACGAATGCAAGCCTGCGTCGAATTAGTTTCCGGTCTGCATTTTGGAATAGCAATGACTTCAAGATCGTACGTGTTCCTTCTTGCGTGGATTTGTAGTTTCAATACAGCACAAATAGTGAACGCGGAGGACTCCTTCGAAGCTAGGATTCGTCCCTTCCTCAAGAATCACTGCATTGAATGCCATAGCGGCAAGGCTCCCGAAGGGAAATTGGATCTGACAGCATTCGAAAATCGACAGTCCCTCTCCGCTAGATTTGGCGTCTGGAAAGAAATCGAACAGAGGGTCGCTACTGGCAACATGCCACCCAAAGAAGCATCCTCCCCTCCAAGCGAAGAGGACCGACGGACTTTTACGCATTTGGTTCGTTCAACTCGGCGCGAAGAAGCGGTTCGATTGGCGGGTGACCCAGGCATTGTAACCGTTCGCAGGCTTAGTAACGCCGAATACGACAATACCCTCAGAGACTTAACTGGAATCAATTTGCGGCTTGCTCGCGAGTTCCCCGTCGATCCAGCCAATGAAGCGGGATTTGATAACTCGGGTGAATCGCTGGCAATGTCCCCTGCTCTACTCAACAAATACTTGGCTGCTGCTCGCGAGATTTCAAACCATTTGATTCTTACACCCTCGGGAATTGCGTTCGCTCCCCATCCGGTCGTCACCGATACCGATCGCGACAAATATTGCGTTCAACGCATTGTCGACTTTTATGATAAACAACCGACCGACATCGCCGACTATCTTCATGCAGCCTGGAAGGCGCGAATCGCGGTTGCATCAGGAAAAGGCATCTCCCTTGAAACCATCGCAATAAACCATCGCATCAGTTTACGTTACTTGACTTCTATCTTCGCCGAGTTGAATGACTCCGACTCCGAGTCAACCAAGAATGGTCCGCTCGCCGAGGTTCGACGACGCTGGCTTGAATTGCCTAACCAGGATGAATCGGCCGTACGACGCGAATGCGAATCTCTCGGAAATTTTATTGTCGCTGTTCGCGGTCAACTCGAGCCCAAATTCAACATGAAGCTAAAGGGCATACACGATGGAGCTCAAGCGTTTGTCCTATGGAAGAATCGACAATCAGCGAAACATCGGCGATCGTTTCTAACGGAGACTCTCAAGACTATCGCCTATGACAAGCTTCCCTCCGATATCGCTCTAGCCTTAATGACTCCCTCGGACGACGATTTGCGGACAAAGTTCCATCGCGACCTCGAGCTGTTTTGTAACTTATTTCCGGACGCTTTCTTTGTCGCCGAACGAGGACGAGATTATTTGGGTGTGCCGAAAGAGAAGCAAGAAAAGGGGAGGCTACTTAGTGCTGGCTTCCATAGCATGATGGGCTATTTCCGCGACGATCAGCCACTTTGTGAACAGATCCTGAACGACAAGGAACTTCTTGAACTGAATCAACTTTGGCAAGAACTCGATTTTGTAACGGCGGCCCCGATTCGACAGTACCAAGGATTCCTATGGTTCGAACGCACCGATCACAATTTCCTTCGCGACGCCGAATTCGATTTCGCTAGACCCGAGAACAAGGATGCGATCTCGGCAGAAATGGTCAAGAGACTCTCGGATCTGTATCTTGAAAAAGCAAAGAGGATGTCTGCCACGAGTGATCACCTCCAAGCTATCACCGACTTCTTTCACGATATCGACGAAAAAATTCGGTGGGTCGAACAATCGCGGATCAATGCCGAAAAGATCAACCTCGACGCCATTGAGCGGTTTGCTGAAAAAGCCTATCGAGGCGGTTTGACATCGAGTCAGCGCCATGAGATTAAACAATACTACACATCGCTTCGGGAAATCGATAAGCTTTCACATGAGGAGGCAATACAAGACCTATTGGTGGGTGTGCTCATGTCCCCCGAATTCTGCTATCGAGTCGATTTAGGTTTGCAATCTGCCGCACGACGTCCTCTAACCGATATGGAACTCGCCAATCGCTTGAGTTATTTCCTGTGGGCCAGTATGCCCGACGAACGCCTTCTTTCAAAAGCCTCCTCGGGGCGGTTAAGAGATCCGAGCGTCTTGGCTGGCGAGGTGGACCGAATGATACGCGATGATCGAGTACGCGGGTTGGCAATCGAGTTCGGCTCGCAATGGTTGGACTTCCAAAGATTCCAAGAGCACAACAGCGTCGATCGCGTACGATTTCCTCAGTTCACTGATTTGTTGCGCGATTCCATGTACCAAGAGCCGATTCGGTTCCTCGTCGACTTAATCCAGCAGAATCGATCGGTGCTGAGTTGCATTGATGCCAAACATACGTTTGTCAATGCGGAACTGGGTAAGCATTACGGCATCGCGTCCGAAGATAGTCGAGATTCTTCAGAGTGGCATAAGGTGTTTGAACTGCCCAATTCTCAACGAGGAGGGCTGTTGCCGATGGCAGTTTTCATGACTCAAAACGCTCCGGGCTTAAGAACAAGTCCCGTCAAACGCGGGTATTGGGTCGTGCGCCGTCTTTTGGGC
>JANLUJ010001161.1:0-2812 GCA_031363425.1 Pirellula sp. | reverse complement strand
CGAAATCTGTTGGACAAGAAATCGATTCATGGGCATACCGAAACTTCGTCAATCTGCAAGGATTGTCCTAGACTCTTGTTCCCAATTGGACATTGAATTGGAGCGATCGTATTCTATAGGCGAGCGCTTCGAAAGGAGCCTTTACTCACCGCAACAAACGAAGTGTCCAGCATGCTTATTCCCTACTCCACCGATGCTCCGATCTATCATTATCCGATAGCGACGATAACGTTTATTGTCATTAACGTCATCTGTTTTTTTACCATTTGCATCGGCCTTTCGAAGTCTTCCTTCGATGAAATCGATCACTTTACCGATGCCGATGGAAATCGAGTTGAAAAGTTTGAGGTCGTACAGCAGTTGAGAGCATTGCAGGCCGAGGGCGGGGACCTTGAGCAATTCAAAAAACAGTTGACACCCGTCATGGCAGGTTCCTCAGGATGGCGAGAGGAACTCTTGCTTCAGTATGGGCGGGGACTTCGTCCATGGCAGTGGCTTACCTGCATGTTTATGCATTCCGATCTTGGGCATTTGATTGGCAACATGATCTTCCTGTGGTCTTTTGGCTTGTTGCTCGAAGGGAAGCTTGGTTGGTGGTTATTTGCCTTGGTATACCTTGGAATGGGAATGTTCCAGTCATTCGCTGAACAGGCGCTCATGTTCTTCTCAAGCGGTTCCTCGTTGGGCGCATCTGGGGCGATATTTTCACTGCTAGCGTTGGTGGTCATTTTTGCCCCGCTCAACTCGTTTGAAACCATTCTTTTTATTACGATTCGGCCATTCTTTTTTGAGACGCCGAACTTGGTGTTTTGCAGTTTTTATGTTGTAATGAATTTGATCTTTTTCCTGGTGAGTGGCGCGTCTTATGGAACGGAGGCTCTTCACTTAATCGGTTTTTTGGTTGGCCTACCCGTCGGATTTTTCATGCTGACGCGAGGGCTTGTGGACTGCGAGGGATTCGACATTATCTCCCACTATACGAACAAGACTGGAAGCGAATCCAAAGTCGGAAAGAGTAAGCGTCGGAAACGTGAAGCAAAACGCGAAAGCAAGGAACGTGCCGGGATACCCAAGGTCGATCAAGGTCAAGTGAGACTGAAGATGGCGAGTCAAGTCGATCAAGCCATTCAGGAAGGCAACTGCGATCTGGCCGTCGCCCTACAAGCCAAGATTGCCTTAAACAATCCTGGTGCTGGGTGGACTCATCAACAGCTGATCGCGGTTATCCAGCACTACTTGAAGCACAAGCAACTTGCCAAAGCAGAACCACTCCTTCAATCGCACATTGAACTTTTCGAAGAACATCGATTTCAATTGCAAACCAAACTACTTCGGCTGTGGTTGCACGATCAACGCCCTCGCCATGCTCTTCGCTACATGCAAGGCTTGAATCCAGTCTTCCTCGACGATCGCGAAAAATTGGAGCTAAAGCAACTCGCCGAGTACGCACAAAAGCAAATCCAAGCCGGTGTTCTGGAAACTCAGTGAAGCATTTTCCGAATGGCAAGTCGCACCGATTCTGAGGCCACTGACGACGGAAGTGGTTTGGCGGGCGACGCGTTAGCCGATCGAATGTTTCTGCCAATGCAGACGGCAGAGAGGCTCTAAACAGTGTGAGCTAAACATCGGCTCGGCAATTGCGGAACGCTACCGAATCCAGCCGTGGTGGAGTCGATTTGTCCAAGGACACACTCGACCTAAATCGGCGTGCATTCTGGATGCTTTTCAATCCAATCATGGATTAGAAGCAGATCCTGGCCCCAGTCGACGTTGACCGGCCACTTTGATTGAAAGATACTTGGTAATTTCCATACTATCACGAGGATAAACGATCAATCAGGGCAGGGATCTCCCCAACACCCCCGTTTCCCTTCAAAACCTCGCTTCACTTCGCGATGAGAGCCAAAGGCAAGGCAGAAAACTCCCTCGGGCCATCGCATCCAGCGAACCTGTTCAAAGCATTTTTGATCGCCCATCAAAAGCAAAAGCGAAAGAGCCATCCTTGGCAACAGATCGTATCGTGGGTGACGATTACCCCAAAACCATGAGGTCACTCGAACCTGCTACAATAACATCGAACCAGACACTTAAACAGCACCTCCCCGGATTACCGGATTAGCTATTCCGAAATGACGTCTCCAGCATTGTGTGTGCCAAGAGCCCGTAGTGCAATGGCTCGCCGCACCATTCGCGTATTGTTTGCCGCTGGTCGTTCTGCGAAAGCAATCGTGTTACTTAGGCCATCGGTTACTCCGCTCAATGAGAGTTTTCCATCTCGTCGCCGACGAAAGAGCATGTCATCGATCCCTTTCTCAAACGAGAATTGACGTTCAACTCCAAGATTCATTCTTGACCATTTAACGCACCAAAGAGTGCAATGCAAACAGAACCACTTCCGCTTAAGTTCGTCACTTGCAATTCCCTTCGAACCTCTCTAACCCAAAGGCGAACGACAATCGTCGAAAGCATCTTGTCAGCCGATAATTTCACGCGATAGCTATCAAGGTTGTTGCTAACAACTTTCCATAATTGCGTCAGCGCTTCATTCGCTAAGTCTTCTGGATCAAAGAAGTCCCAGGTCTGGCCGCGACCCTTGTTCCTAATTCTCGATTCGATGCAACGAAGGTTTTCGATCGCATACTCAGAGATGTCGAAATGGTATTCGGACGTAGCTCCTGATTCTGGCTTGAGTCCGCTAGCGCGGATTATTCATCGAGTATATCGATTTTCAATTGTCGCGTGATTTTTGGGTGTTGCCCATTGATGTGCGAATAAATTCGCTTTGCGGACAGACCGCCCCCTACCCCCCGGA
>JANLUJ010001153.1:0-9270 GCA_031363425.1 Pirellula sp. | reverse complement strand
TGTTGAGCGATCTCGGAGTTGACAATCTTCACCGATTCTTGTTCTGTTGTGGATGCAAACGATATTTCATTCCAATGCTTGATGGCACCTGTGTTCGTCGGGCCGAAGGTTTGAGTGCTTTTGAGAATTGCGGCCAGCGCGTAGTAGTCCCTTTGGAGGATCGGATCAAATTTATGATCATGGCATCGAACGCATCCGAAAGTCATCCCCAAGAACGCCTTTCCAATCGTGTCCAACTGCTCGTCCACGGTGTCCATTATCAATTTTTCACGGTCCGGCTCAGCGAGCACCTTGGCGCCAAGGACTAAGAATCCGGTACCTGTCTTGGATTCTCTATCGCTGTTCGGGAGCAGGTCACCTGAGAGTTGTTCAGTGATGAATAAATCGAACGCTTTGCCGTTGTTAAATGCGTCGATCACGTAATCACGATAACGCCAAGCGTTACCGAATGCTATATTCTCATCGAGACCGTTCGAGTCAGCATACCTGGCCACATCCAACCAGTGCCTTCCCCAGCGCACACCATATTGCGGGGATGCTAATAAGCGATCGATCAATTGATCGTAAGCGTCGGGCGCTTCATTTGAAATAAAAGCGTCGATCTCTTCGGGCGCAGGGGGCAAGCCGGTCAGATCCAATGTGATTCGCCGGATAAGGCTTGTTCGATCTGCAGGGGGAGCTGGACGGAGATGGTTTGCCTCGAGCTTGTCAATTAAGAAGGCATCGATAGGCGACGCAATCCATCCCTTGTCTTTTACACTGGGGGTCGGTATCGACGCGATCGATTGCATCGACCAAAACCTTCGACCGATCTCAATACTCATTCCTGTTGGACTTGGTGGGGCCGATTCGCGTGGGCTAGTTCTGGGGTCCGGCAAACCCATCTTGATCCAACGCTCTAGAATAGCGATATCGGACGTCGAGAGCTTACGGTTGGGGGGCATCTGCAAATCAGGGTTTTTGTAACGAACTGCTTGAATAAGGCGGCTCTTGTCGGGTGAACCGGAAAGAATGACCGGCCCGGAATCTCCGCCTGCCAGAACTGCGTCTCGGTGATCTAGCTGAAGACCACCGCTTTTTTCTTTGCCCGCATGGCACTCGTAGCAATGCGTCACCAAAAGAGGCCGGACGCTTTTCTCAAAGAACTCTATTTCTGTCGCGTCGAGTTTTATGTCTTGAGCCGGCGTGAGGCTAATGAGCGAACACAGAAAAAGCGAACACAGAAAAGTGGTCGCTATTGGATAATGAATCGACCCATACAGAAATGCGGCTTGGCAGAACCGTCGCATTTGGCTCGATGTTGAACGAAGGTAATCAGCGGGAGGGAACATGGAGTCACTTTTCGATTGGCCAGGGCTAAGGCTTTGCTTCCGGTGGCTCTGGATAAAGCCACATTGCAGCGCGGTATGGCCATGGATGGGTCCATGGATTTGGCCAAGGAATCGTCGCTGAAAAAATGCTGATCAAAAGTAGTAGATACGTTAGCTTCCTCATCGCCGAGGATCGACCCGCTAATTCGACGGCCGGAACGCACAGCCATATCCAGGCGGGAGCCAGCCAAAATACCCAACGGAATCCGCTGCATACTCCGCCATAGTTTCGATCCTCGACAACTCGCGTTGCATAGAAGACAAAGCAAGTAAGCGATACTGCCGTCAAAGCAAGTGCGACACCTGCGTCCGAAACAAGCAAGCCCCTCCATCCGCGAAGCGAGTCTCGATTCTTTCTGGCCCAAAAAGCCGCGCCAACTATTGCTAAAAACCAAAACGGGGTCAACGAAAAAATACCGTGATGACCTATCGTAAAGTGCAATAGGTACAGTCCTCGGTTTTCTTCGCCTCGATCGACCCCTTTCTTATTGCCAGGCAGCCAATAGGATTTTGGAAAGTCGTACCAGTCATCCCAATCGTGAATAGCCCAACCGTCTTTGGTAGATTGAACAGCAACGCGTTGGCCGGCTGTGTCGTCGATGCACTGAAGCACTCCAGTCAATCGCGCTGGAATGAAGGTGGCCTTGTCCGTAAACGCGTAGCCATGTTGGTTGGCTTGAGCGATGACCGACTCGATGGTCGGGACTTCAGCGTTCCCTTGATTGGGCACCGAAGCGATCTGTTTACCGAGCCCACGATGAGAATAGGGCGGTCGCAGATCTTGATGCGCCCAGTAGTTAGTGGCCAGGAACGCAACGGCAATGGTTGCAGTCCCAAGGCCATATCCGAAAAAGAACTTTCGCCAATCTACCGCCAACAGAATCACGCCAGCGGCAGCTGCCCAAGCCAACGCTGGAAGCTCACACGCGACCGCAAGGCCAGCACATAGGCCGCAGGCAATCCAAGTCCACCAAGACTTGTTTTGCGCACGTTGGAAAGCGTGAATGATTTGCCAAACTAGCCCTAGGCTTAACGCAAAAAACAGGGCGCCATGCAGGTGATTGTTTAGGGTTGCAGCAAAGGTGGATAGAAATGTCCCCCAAAGTGCTAAGTTCAAAAGGACGAATCGAGACCAAGAATCCGCAACGTTTTTTTCGAGCCAGTAGTAAAGCCAAATCCACCAAATCGCTAACGGCAAAACGTTGACTAGAATCATGACGGTACGCCCGATCAAGAAGGGCTCCTCCGTAAGTTTCTTTCGAAAAACGAACGTTACTGGTTTACACACGAGCGCAACCATTGCCGTTAGCAAGGGCGGCTTGCTCGAATAGAAATGCTCTTTGCCGTCGGCACCTCGGTGCCGAACGATATCGATCGAATTCCAGATCTTGGATTTCCCTTTTCTATCGAGAAGGTCCGTCACACGATCGATTTCCCACTTTCCATCCTCGGTCAGGGCTGCGATCGCGCACCATCGGGAGCGATCATTGGCGCTTAAGAACGGAAGTTCCCCGTGCACTGCAGACATGCCAAGGATTCTTGCGATTTGAATCACGATAGCGATGCCTATCAGAAGCCAGCCTGCATCCAAGTAGTTCCGAGATTGTGAATCAGTGGCTCCAGCGTTTTGGCTCACGATAGTTTTGCTGCCTGTTCGAGTTGTAACGAACGAGTCGTAATAGCGATGGAATATGGAGTATCTCGGCTGCCCGAATTCGCCACAACCAGTTCAGCCAGCAAGCCAACTCCGATCATCTGCGTCCCAAGCAGAAACAGAACCATAGACAAATAAAAGAGCGGGCGTTCGTGCAGATTGATTGGCTGAAGACCCAAATCAAGCCTGCTAACCACCCAAGCAGCCATCAATCCAACCAGCAAGACACCTGCCAAAGAGCATGCCGCCAAACCGATTCCTCCTAGTAAATGCTGCGGTCGATAACGAAAGCGGGTCAAGAAGACGACTGTAAAAAGATCTAAAAAACCTTTCAATATCCTAGAGACACCGTACTTGGATACGCCGTGGATTCGCGGATGATGTTGGACTGCGATTTCTGTTACGCGAAAGCCGCGGGCTGCCGCCAGAACGGGAATGAATCGATGCATTTCTCCATAAAGAGTTACCTCATCCAAGACCTCGCGACGATAGGCTTTGAGCCCGCAATTGAAGTCGTGTAAGTGAAGCCGTGAAAAACTTCGTAGTATTCCATTGAACACAAGAGAAGGCCAACGTTTGTGCCATGGGTCGTATCGCGTTTGCTTCCAGCCACTCACGACGTCGTAGTCGGTGCCAAGGATTTCGATCAAACGGACCAGTTCTTTAGGATCATCCTGAAGATCTGCATCCATGGTCACGATCGATTGTCCCTTGGCGACGGAAAACCCGGCTGCGAGTGCGGCTGCTTTACCGAAGTTACGTCGAAAACGGATCCCATGAACCATTGAATGCAGTTGACTCAATTTGTCGATGATGGACCAAGACTTGTCGGTTGAACCGTCGTCGATCAAGATGACCTCGTAACTTCCTAAACCATCGACTGCAACTGCGTGTTGGATTTGCCGAACGAGTTCCTCCAGCGAGTCTTGTTCATTAAAGAGCGGGACGACGATCGAAATCATTTAATTGGGGAAAAGGCGAGACGAACTATGTTTGATCTTTGGGCCATTCATTGTAACTAAAAACAATCGCTTCGGTGTCAAAGCGAGCGGATCGTAGGTTTCTTCCAGTCTTTTTCATAGCACGACGCGCAAGCTAGTGATCCAATTCCATCACTAGCTTGCGCGCTTGCTATGAAACTGGCCTTAACGAGCGGCTGAAACACCAAAATGAACAGCCCGATCGCAATTGGCGACTTTCGCGTCGAGTGCAGCCTAAGGTGCGCATCCGACGCGGAGTATCTACTTGGCTCTATTACCCCGACGCATCGATCATTTGCGAAAGCAACGCTCAGACAGAGCAATTCCAAGACCAGCCAAACGTCATCGTTGAAGTCCTATCGGCGTCGACGCGCGCGATTGACTTCGATGAAAAGGTGAACAATTATCTAACGATTGAATCGCTCCAGATGTATTTGATCCTAGAGCAACACGAACCGCATGCTGTTTTGTTTCGCAGAACTCCTGAAGGTTTCTTGCGAGAGAGCGTTGAGGGGATCGACCTGTCGGTTCCCTTTACATTCCTTGGCTTCACCATTCCGATGGCCGAATTTTATGACGGAGTCGATTTCACGTTGGCCGCTATCCGCGAAGAGGAACAACTTTACGACCTAACCTACTAGCGATAGACCGCGAGGCCTGGTTCGAGGTCTTCAGTCCACGAGCAAGCAGTGCTGGTTTGCCATGGAGATTCCGCTAACGATTGCCCCAACGATCCCAACGAATCCTTGGTCGGTACCGCATAGGAAAAGATTGCTCAATCGAGTCGTTCCATCGAGTTGTTTTTGGGGAGCACCATAAACTGCACCATTGTCATGCGACGTAAAGCGGCGAATGGTTTTCGGAGTGAAGATATCGGTGTCGATAACATGCCGTCGGAAATCTGGCATGAAGCGTACGGCGGCTGAAACCGATTCGTCGTACCATCGAAGTTTTTCGGCACCGTATTGTTCGTTCGAAAGGGTCGACCAACGGTTGTGGTCAGCAATCGTTGTCAGCCTTATGAATCCGGCTTCCAATTCTCCTTCGGCGCTTGAGTAAGCGTAATTGTTTGGGGAGCAAATCACACCTGTTCGAAGATCGCACATTCGGTTTGTCGGTTTGCTCCAATGAAACTGGTCTGAGTCGTTGAAGAAGACGATGGTCTTGTCAAAGCCAAAAGCTTTTGGTTGGCATTCGAGCACCGAAATCGATTCAATAAATGACATTTCGCCTGCCATGAAGACTTCGGAAACAGAATTGTCGTCACACAGCCGCATCGTCTCCACAACTCCGGCGCTAGAAAGGATTCGCTTAGCGGTTAGCTTGGTCCCATTCTCAAGTTCAACACCTGCAGCATGTTTTCCATCGACACAAATCTTTGCAACACCGCTTCGCAATCTCAGGTCGCCACCCAATTCACGAAATCGCCGAACCAAATGCTTGAGTATTATTCGGACACCCTTAAACGGTCTGGCAAATCCCTCTAGAAAGATGCTGCGAAACATAATGCAGAACTGGCCCCAATCCATATCGTGCTCGCGCGCGTTTCCATACCACATAAGCGGGCACAAAAGCATTTCAATCAGCAATGGCTCGCTCAGAATCTCGGATAGTATCTTTCGGGTGGATATCTGAAAATCGCCCTGAGCAAGATCGTCATATTCGACTAACCTATTAAGCAGATTTTGAAACGCATCCTTTTGCTTAGGGAATTTATCGTTTACCTCCGACTGGAGCATTTGAATGTCGTTATTGAAATCCAAATGCAAGTGGGGAAAAGCAATGCGGGAGCCTTTTTGCTCTGCCAATTGAAAATCGTCCCAACGGAATCGCAATTGTTTGAGAAGCCGAGCAAGCGGCCCTTTTTTGGCCCCTCGTTCGGTGAAATTGGTCATCGCGTGCAGGCCCACGTCGTAATTCCTGCCATTTACGCGGTAGAACGAATTCAATCCGCCAATCGTCCAATGCTTCTCTAGAACACAGACTTTCTGATCGTAATGCGCCAAGCGAATGCCGGCGGCCAATCCGCTCATTCCTGCGCCAATAATGATAGTGTCATAATCGTTAGACGAATTCATTCAAGTATTATCAGCACCAAGCAAGCTGCGCCCAGGGGCGTTTTGCTTTGGAATTAGGAATGGACCCATCTATAGCTCAGGTGGCTGCAACGAGTCTCGCTTCACCCAATTAATCCAGTCGCTTCGACTTTGATTCACAACATGCGTATTAAGGTTGGCGGTTGTCTGCATTCAATTGGCGGTTGACATTTCGGGGGGAGGGCGATAGCTTTTTGGCTTCTTGCGCACAACACAGGGGGTAGTGAAAACGGGGCACTGAATTCACCACCGCCCAACCAAAAACTACCTACCCAACAGATAACAACGGAATGAATCCACAAGAATTGCTCCGAATTGTAGATTCGTTGCATCGCGAAAAGCAGATCGACCCAGAGTTGGTTATTTTGGCCATCGAGTCTGCATTGATCACTGCTGCCAAACGGCAATTCGGAGAAGAATCCGAGGTTTTAGTTAAAATCGCAAGGGATGGTGGAGCGATTCTCGCAACGGTCAATGGTCGGAATTTGAGCGAAGACGAAATCGGTCGAATTGGAGCTCAGACCGCCAAGCAAGTCATTATTCAGAAGTTGAAGGAGGCCGAACGCGATGCTCGCATGGACGAGTTTTTTACGCAGATCGGTCAATTGGTCACTGGAATCGTTCAGCGAACGGAACGTGGCGTGACGATTGTCCAGTTGGGAAACGTCGAGGCAATTTTACCGCGCAGCGAACAGATTCCTGGCGAGAGTTATCACAACGGCTCGCGTGTTCGAGCCGTGATATATGAAGTCAAAGCTGCCGGCAACCGTGTCAAAATCATTCTGTCTCGAACAAAAACCACATTGATTCAAAGGCTGTTTGAGCAAGAGATTCCAGAAATAGCCGAAGGGGTAATTCGGATCAACGCGATCAGCCGTGAGCCGGGCTATCGGAGCAAAGTAGCCGTTAGCAGCAGCGATCAGCGGATTGACTGCGTAGGTGCATGCGTTGGAATGCGTGGAAATCGTATCAAAAACGTAACCGGTGAGCTCGCTGGGGAACGAATCGATATTGTGCGATGGAGCGATGATCCGATGGTGCTCATCCCAAATGCTTTGCAGCCTGCAGAGGTAGAGCAAGTCCTCCTGTGTGACATGATTGGGCGAGCCATTGCGTTGGTCAGCGAAGAGCACTTGTCTCAAGCGATCGGTCGCTATGGCCAAAATGTTCGGTTAGCAAGCAAGCTTTGTAGCTGGGACATTGAAATCATGACCGCGCCTGAATTGGTACGTCAAATTGAACGAGCAATGGAAGGCTTTATGGAAATAGAGGTCATGAACGAGTCCGTTGCGCAGCAGTTGGTCGAACAAGGTTATCTGTCCTACGACGACTTGTCCGTCATTGAACCAGATGCACTAATGGAGATGGGTAACTGGTCGGAAGAAGAAGTGGATGCGATCGTAGATCAAGCTGAAACAAAAGCGGCGGAACAAGAAGCTGCGGAGGAGGAACGCAAACATCAAGACAAGCTTGAGCGTGAACGCAAGGCGACGGAGGAGTTGGATCGAAAGGAAGGGGTCGTAACACCTCCCCCTCCTGAGATGGGGGTTGCAGTCGAGGAAGCTTCAAGCGATTTGTCGGTTGATGGTTCCGTCCCGGAGGTCGAACCGAAAAAAGAAGAGCCGGATTCGGAGAAGCAAACTGACGGAAACGTCTAACGCAAGAATGATTTATGCATTACCATCATAGGCAGCATAAGTTGAAGTCGTCGAAGCATTATGTGCTTTGGGGCATACGAAATCGTTCGGCATGTGTCGTGTCGAATCGTGTGGGTGACCCGCTACAACCGCGTGGGGGCGTCCGAATGAAGTAACAATACGCAGAGACAGGTGAGCAACTAACGCCGAACGATCGGCCGACTTGCCTCGTTTCACAGGGCACAAGCCCAAGGAATTTTGCTCAGTGGCAGTAAGAATTTATTCGCTGGCTAAAGATCTAGGATTGGACAGCAAGGAGCTGGTCGACCTGTGTACCCGTCTGGGTATTCAGGGGAAAGGGAGTGCGCTCGCAAGCCTCGAGGACGAGGAAATTGCTCGAATCAAGAGGCACATCGAAGAAAAATCAGCGCCGACTGCTTCGGCTTCGACGATGGCTCAGCCCACAAAGCCAAATCGTGAGCCAATCAAAGATACTCCCATTCGCGATCTCAGTGGCCGCCTTGGAGCAGCAAAACGCGATTTGTCCTCGGTTCGCCAGAAGCCTGCGGCCAATGTCGAACTGCAGGCCGAGAGTCCCGTTGTCGTCAATGATAAAGCGGACACGGACACTGTTGAAAACAAGGCTGAAGCAAGGTTGCCATCGGCGGAAACCGCAGTAACGTCCAGTGCCTCTCAAAACGAAACTCCAACCGAAGCTTCCATTGAAACGGAAAAATCCTCTGAGGACGCCGCTGAATCAGCGAATACAGACGAAAAACCAGAACGCCCCGTTGACGCGCGGCGAGATTTTTACTCGCCTGCCAATACGAGCGGTCGCGTACGAGTGATAGGGAGCCCAAGACCGACTGCAGAGTCTAAGCCTGGTGACAAGCCGCGTAAAACTCGCGAAGCTGTTCTTAACATCAACCTTGCGAAGATCCCTAAATCAGCGATGCCGAATCCCTCGGCTAAGCCTCAAGAGCAAGCGACCCAAAAACCAATCGTAAAACTTACCCCTGACGTTATCCGGGGTGTCAGCAAAGGGATGGACAAGCCGACTGAGAAACCGGCGAGTCCCGCTAAACCTGGCTCGGACAAAATGGGTGGTGGACGAGCTTCGACACCGAGTCAAACGCAACACTCTGGTTTGGCGGACTTCAAAGCCAACGCGGAAAACAAACTCAACCTAAAGGCCAAAAAGCCGATTGTTGAGGAAGAAACTCCAACCAAGAAAAAGGGGTTGGCTGGACTGGAATCGAGTCGAAAGGATCGTGGGCCGCGCATCCAAACCTCGCGAGACTTGGCTTCGTTGGAGGACGACGACGGAGGTCGACGCAACGGTAGGGGGCCGCGCCGAAAGCCAACTCCAACGGCTGTTCGCAAGGAAAAAGTTGTGCTCGCGATGCCATGTACGATTCGAAGTTTCTCGGAGGCGGCGGGAGTTACGGCAGCTCGTATCCTGCGTTCGTTGATGACCATGGGAACGATGCAAAACATCAATTCGTACCTCAATCAAGATCAAGCGGAATTGAT
>JANLUJ010001150.1:0-4734 GCA_031363425.1 Pirellula sp. | reverse complement strand
TGAAATGCATTGCTAGTTATCTCCTTGGATATTTCCTAAGTATTGTTTTCGCACTTCGGGATGTTGTTTGACTTGATCTGGAGTGCCTTCGCATAGAACCGAGCCTTTGTTGATGACATAGCATCGATCGACCGCTGCTAGAATTTCCAAGGCTGCGTGGTCGGTAATCAAAATCGATATGCCTGTTTCACGAAGATCAAAAATCGTTTGCTGAATGCTCTGAACGGTGACGGGATCGATACCGGCGAATGGTTCGTCCAGCATGATGATGCGAGGATTCGAAACGAGGCATCGAGCAATCTCCAAGCGTCGCCGCTCGCCACCTGAAAGCTTTGCAGCGCGCGATCGACGAATGTGAGTTATTTTGAACTGCTCTAAGAGATCGTTCGTTCGCTTTCGCCGTTCGGTCCAGCCAACTCCCAAGAGTTCAAGCATTGCGGAAATGTTTTGTTCGACGGTCAGTTTTCGAAATACGCTTGATTCCTGCGCGAGGTACCCCATTCCTCCGTCGCGAGCGCGTCGAAACATGGGCCAGAAAGTAACCTCTTCACCACCCAAAAAGACTTGCCCTCGATCCGGCATAACCAAGCCGCAGGTCATTCGAAAGCTTGTGGACTTGCCAGCGCCATTGGGGCCGAGTAGTCCGACGATCTCCGCCTCGCCTACGCGCATGCTAACGCCGCTCACTACCTTGCGGCGTCCATAAGTCTTTTCGAGTCCAACTACATTTAGAACATCCATGTTCTTTTCCTTTTCCTTAGTTTGCATGGCTCAGTCGCAACCGGCTAGTGCGACCTGCCGTAGGTCACTCGAGAGTGACTTCGCGCTGACTAGCGAATAAGTCCCATCCGTTGGACATTTGGCCAGAAAGGGACTGGAGAGTTCCAATAGTGAGGCCAAAAAACCATAACAGCTCGTCCGATGAACAAGCGTTCTGGCGAATGATGATCATTCCACGATCGTGCGTCCGAGCTGGCAGCAGAATTGTCCCCCATTGGAAAGTACTGATCGTTTTTCATGGTGAACTCATAGGTGCGTCTTGCCGTCGCCATTGGGCCGCAGGCCCATAAATTGGGATCGGAGAGAATAGCATTCCGATTCAATCCCTCTTGGGACATTTTTTTCATCAGATCGTTCGCTGTTAGACCATGAATTTCCCGTGCGTAGCGTTCTTTGGTTTCTTGGTTCGCGGACTGTCGCAATGTACCCGTAAAGTCTTGGTAGTCCGACAATGGGGAGTTGTCGGGACCGTGTGCAATGTAGTAGATATCACGAAACGCTTTGGCTCGGAAAATCTCTGCTCCTCCGCCTTCGATGCCTATAGCGATGGGCGCAGCGTCCAGCGGATTGCTAGGTGAACTCTTTGGAAATCGGTTAGCAAGGGCAATGTTCACCTCGCTTACAATGTTTCCGCTCGGCGTCCATTTCACCGGCTTGCCTTCGACCCAAAGCACGAGCGTATCATCGACGTTGGCGAATCGAATGCGGTGCTTGCCGCCTGCCCTTACATTTGTATTGGCCGACGCTTTGGCGACAAACATTGCACCTTCTTGCTGGAACGCGTCAATTGGTTGCCCATTTACCAAGACAGCCAAACTTGCTTGTCCCGTTTTAAGGTCGATGCGGCATTCGTGCTCCACTCCGGCTTCGACCAAGATTATCGCCAATGTTTGAGTATCTCGTTCGGTTTTGATTTCAAAATCAGTCGCTAGGTCTCCGGTCCAATGAATGCCGTCGTTTTCAAGCGGACGATTCGAACCAATTCCAGAACGATTGGCGGACCGTATTAAATTATCGGCGGTAACGCGAAATTCATTTTTGCGATCGGGTAAATTATTGTTCGGGCAGGAGTAACTCGCATTGTAGGCGGTGAAGTCCGTGATTAGCCGCGAGGATTGGGGCAGCATGGGTACAGGCAATTTACCGGTGGCCTCAACCGATTCCCAGGCCAAAGGATCGACGACTCGATGATAATACCGGAGCCAATGAATAGCCCCAGGTTGTGCTTTGGCAATCGAAGCGGACCACTTCGTTTCGGATTGATCGACCTTCCAAAGCGACTCTTCTACTGGGAACGGTTGCCATGCGCTCGGCATACCTGCCTTGACTAATTTCTTTGGCAGATACTTGGAGTCGTAAATAACTTGCAACATTGCATTCATGACATGCGGCGGCTTTCGGGCAATCTCATACGCTCCTCCGGCACCGTTAGCGTTGGATTCCAATTCGTCGGATGAGCTCGGGTTTTTTCTGACGAATATGTTTCCTCCTTTTATGCGAATTGTCTCGTTCGGCCGTCCAACACAGCGCTTGATATAATTCAGACGTGCTTGTTCGATGAATTTGAAAACGATGACATCCCAGCGTCGCGGTTGGGACAAAACATAGGCTAACTTGCTAACGAGAATTCGGTCACCAGAAAACGTAGCTTGGTTGGAATCGACGGATGGGTCCGCTATCTGGGGCTTGCGGCAAAGTGGGCACGTCGTACCAATTACCTGGACATCCCTTCGCGCTCCGACGTCATTGAACTCGTTGCTCGCGCCGCACTGATACTGGTAATCACATTCTTCGCAGCGGATGTCTTTGTGCGCACCCATCAACGTCGGAGCCATCGAACCGGTCGGGATCACGAACGCTTCTGCGATGAAAGCTTTGAAAAGTAGAGCCAAAATGAAAGCGACCGCCAGACTCTCAACGGTTTCTCGGGTCACCTGCAAGTCGGTCGGTTTGGTGATGGCTGCCTCTGGCATGAATTCATTATTGGGGAAAGATGACGACGAATGGAACTTGGAATGCTGACATCCAGGTGAATTGGTAACCGAGTATAGCCGACATAAAGCCTTCGCGGCTGCGCGAGAATAATTGGCAATTCAGCTTTTCCTTTCTCAACGACGACGCCGAATTCGCCAGAATTTGGAGCGACGATGAATTCTCTGAAATTCAGCAACAGCAATTCCCGATCAACAGCCGGTCTAATGGCGATTTATCTACCTTTAGCGGCCGTCAAAGGACCGCTTTTCTGTTTTCGCGCACGTCTCTATGCTAAATGCGATGCACCTTTACTCAGCCCAGCAATTTCGCGACAATACTGGGTTTTGCGACTAACGTAAATGCTGCCGTCTCGCACCCCTGCGTTTCGGGAGGGCAGTTCCGAAAATATTGATCGAGAAAGAAACGTACTCTTATGGCAGATGCGAAACTCTTAGGCGAAGTAGACCCTGCGGTGATGGTTGCCTCTGGCCAAGTCGAAGCACAGGTCGATCTCGATCCAGCAGAAACCAGCGAGTGGTTAGGATCGCTCGATTATGTTTACAAGAGCAAAGGGGCAGATCGCGTCCGTTACCTGGTTAAGGCATTAGAGAATCGAGCTCGTCGCGATGGGGTCGAGATCCCTATCGAAACCAACACTCCGTACGTCAATACCATCCCGCCCGACAAGCAACCTGCATACCCCGGCAACCGCGAAACCGAACGCCGCATCAAGAGCATCGTGCGTTGGAACGCCATGGCCATGGTGGTTCGGGCCAATAAGAAAACCGATAACCATGGTGGTCTAATTGGCGGACAAGTTGGTGGCCACATCAGCACATTCGCAAGCAGTGCAACGCTCTATGAAGTTGGCTTCAATCACTTTTTCAGAGGGCGCGGTGAATCAGGCTACTCAGGAGATTTGATTTATTTTCAAGGGCATGCATCGCCCGGCATGTACGCACGAGCATTTCTCGAAGGACGCTTGCCCGAAGTCAAGCTCGAGAATTTTCGACAAGAACTACAACCCGGTGGTGGCCTAAGTAGCTATCCGCACCCGTGGCTTATGCCCGACTTCTGGGAATACCCAACGGTTTCGATGGGTCTTGGTCCGATCATGGCGATCTATCAAGCTCGTTTCAATGAATACCTTAAAGATCGTGGACTCAAGGACACCTCCGGACAAAAGGTATGGGCCTTCCTCGGTGACGGAGAATGCGACGAACCCGAAACACTTGGAGCGATCACGCTTGCCTCGCGCGAGAAGCTCGACAACCTCATCTTCGTCGTGAACTGCAATCTACAGCGCCTCGACGGCCCTGTTCGAGGCAACGGCAAGATCATTCAAGAGCTTGAAGCCATATTCCGCGGTGCGGGTTGGAACGTGATCAAAGTTGTTTGGGGCGGCGATTGGGATGCGCTGCTCGCCAAAGACGAATCAGGACTGTTAGCACAGCGGATGACCGAGGTGGTTGACGGCCAGTATCAAAAGTATGTCGGCATGAATGGTGCATACATTCGCGAACACTTCTTTGGCAAGTACCCTGAACTTCTCAAATTGGTCGAGAACTATTCGGACGAACGACTTGAAAAGATGAAGCGAGGCGGCCACGACCCAGAAAAAGTTTACGCAGCATACAAAGCCGCAGTCGAACACAAGGGCCAACCCACGGTCATCTTGGCCAAGACGATTAAGGGTTATGGCTTGGGAGAAGCGGGTGAAGGCCGAAACATTGCTCACAACCAAAAGAAGATGAACGAACACGAACTGCTCGAGTTCCGTAGTCGGTTCGGTATCCCAATTTCCGATGAAGAAGTTGCCAATGCACCATTTTATCGTCCGCCCGATTCAAGCCACGAAATTCGATACATGAAAGATCGACGTCAATCATTGGGAGGGCCTGTCCCCAGTCGGCCCACATCACACCCGACGACAACATTCCCGACCTTGTCCGACTACCGTGAATTTATGTCGCGTCAACT
>JANLUJ010001099.1:0-1412 GCA_031363425.1 Pirellula sp. | reverse complement strand
CGCGTACTTTAGAATGCGCTTCGCATCCTCGTCTCGATATTTCGCCCGGTATGCGACGCGCCCGATTCGATAGTTGTCTTCTAGATCCGCAAGCTTCACTTGCGTAGCAACTGGGTCAGTGGCCAGTGCAACGATGTAGTCGCAATACGTGCACGGTTCGACGCGAGTTAAGCGAACGATGGCATGAATCGCGAGATCGCTAATCCCGTGTTGGCGCAAGGTCTCCACGCTTCCGGCTACGTCTTCGATGTAGTCGTGTAGGACAGCGGCTTGTTTTGCAATGGGGTCACTAACTGCTTCCATGACGTGTAGCAGGTGCAATACATATGGCCGGCCAGCTTTGTCGCGTTGGCCGTGATGGGCTTGAATAGCCAGCGCTATCGCCCGTTCAAGTGCATCCCATGATTCTGAAGTCATGCGGGCGCCTTGAGGTAAAAATGAAATCGATGGCGATTCTTGGAATCCGATTCGTGGATGGCTTTTTGGAGCGGTGGGAACGCATAGGGCATAAAAGCGTTGAGACCAGTCAGCTCCTCGATTCGGTATGGTGCCATAGCTGGAAGATCATTCCAGCCGAAGATGAACAGTCCGTTTGACCGAAGCGATTGGTGGATTGCCGAAAGCGTTCGTTGTATCGCAGGCAGTTCATTCAATCCACAGCCGTAAACACCGTTGAAGATCACAACATCGAGTGAATCGGGCTGGAAGTGTTTTGAAATTTTCTCACAGGAGTCGATGATATGTTTTGTCGCTCCATATTGAGCTTCGTTCGGACTTATCTCCATTGTGATAAAGTCGCGATCGCGGAATATATTAGGATAATGGAGCGTGTACCAAGCGCATCCTACAAACAAGATCCGCTGATAGTCGGGGGTTCGCAACAGCTCGGGAAAGATAACCTGTTCCAACAGTTTTCGATCCGCTCGCTTCTTGCGAACATCAATACCGAAACGAATCAAGTTGCGATGCAAGCCGATCCGAAGTTGTTTGAGCGAACTGTTACCCATTTTTCGTAGCCTTAAGTAAATGATTTCGGCGGAGCCACTCAACTGCATCGCGAATCGATTCATTCGCGGGTCGGGGGTTGTATCCTAGCTCTTCAATTGCCCGTTGGCTTGAATACCAATGAAATTGAGACGCCATTCCAATTGCGGCGGAGTTGATGTCCAACTCGGTTTTCATGAAGTGGCTAATCATGTCCCCGATGGTGCTCGCGAGGATTCTTGCAGGCGCTCGCATATAAGTAAACGGGCCCTTCTTCCCCAACTCCTTACAAATTTGTCTCCAGAGTTGGAGATACGAGATGTTTTCGCCCCCTAGGATATAGTGCCGACCAGAAACACCTCGGTCGATGGCGTTGAGAATGGCTTCGGCCACGTCCCGCGGGTCGCAAACGGTGCAGCCACCCGAGG
>JANLUJ010001008.1:0-6902 GCA_031363425.1 Pirellula sp. | reverse complement strand
TCCCAAAGTTCGCGTCTAGCGACCGGGTCGACGCCCGCGGTTGGCTCGTCAAGAAAAACGAGACGAGGTCGATGCATCAAGGAGCAAACCATCGCAAGCCGTTGTTTCCATCCACCGGAGAGCTTTCCCGCCGCTCGCGTTCGGTATGATCCCAAGCCCGTAAGCTCGATCAATTCCGCCTGACGTTGCTTTGCTTGGACGCGGTTGAGTCCGTAGATTCCACAGTAAAAATCCATGTTTTCTTGTACCGTTAAGTCAGCGTACAACGAAAACTTTTGGGACATATAGCCGACTCGTTCACGTATGAGTTCCGATTGTGTACGAACGTTTAGACCGAATACGGTCGCGTCTCCTTCACAAAAATCAAGTAGCCCACACAATGCGCGAATCAGCGTAGTTTTGCCTGATCCATTCGGTCCCAGGAGACCGAAAACCTCTCCCGCGTTTACGTCAAAGCCTACACGGTTGACAGCGCGGAATTTACCGAATTGAATCGAACAGCCTCGCATTGCAATGACAACTTCGGACTCGTTCGTAGCAAGCATAGTAGCCGGATCGGAAATGGTTATCGATCCCCTCCAATTCGAATCGACGCTGCCATCCCGGATTTGAAAATTCCTGCAGCATCCTTCACGAGGACTTTAATTCCGAAAACCTGATGGTGTCTTTCGTCAGGGCTCTGGACGTTTCGCGGTGTAAATTCACTAATGTTAGCTATGTGCGTGACTTCGCCGTCGTATTGGCGATCTGAACCATCGTGCGTCACAACTACACGTTGATTGAGCTTGATCATCCCAAGCTTGGTTTCAGGCACGTAGGCTTTAACCCAGAGATCACCCTCGTACAATACTCGAATTACAGGAACATTGGGAGGCGCCATGTCGCCATGGCGAATGCCTATGACCTCTACTAGACAACGATCGGGAGCGACGATGGTGCATTCGGCAAGTTGAGTATCTAGTTCTCGGATCCTGGCAATGACTTCGGAAACCTGGGCCTTGGCCTGACGTAATTCCTCTTCCCTCGCGCCTCGCTTGATGAGTTCGAAGTCAGACCGAAACTTTGCAACCGATGCCTTGGCCTCGGAAACGTCTTCGACTCGAGTACCCTTGATCAGCATCTCCAGATGTTTAACGCTCGAACTCGATTGCGACTTCGAACGCAACATGGCAGCTTTTGCCGCGTCCAATTCCGAAAGGCTGATCGAATTGGTTCCCTGCACGGACTGAAGGCGAGAAAACTCGGCAGAAGCTCTCGCGAATTCTGCGGCCCACATTTCCGATTCGTACTTCGCCATCTCCACTTCTTCGGTTCGCCAACCCGCTTGCAACTTTTGGAGGCGAGCCTCCGACATCTCTAATGCAGCTTTTGCCGCGTCGATTTGTTCCGGAAGTGGACCATTGCACATCATGTCCAATTTTGCCTGAACCAAGTCCAGTTGGGCATTCAGTTGAGCTCGTTTTGCTTCCAGTTCTGCCGAATCGAGAAGCACCATTGTGTGTCCAGCTTCGACGGCATCGCCTTCTTTCACCAATACCTTAAGAACGCGTCCTCCGACTTTAGAGCTAAGTCGTACTTCTTGAGTTTCAACGATCCCGGGCAGCGTCATGCGTGTCGAACTAGATGTTGAGCACCCATTCGAGAACAGCGTAACAATGCAGAAAAGCTTTAAGCGCTTGTGAAGGTGCATGCGAACGTATTGGCCTTAAAAGAAACACGTAAATCCGGCTGTCCTCAGCCGGACATTCACGTAAATCCGCCTGTCCTCAGCCGGACTATCACTGCAAAACTACATTCGAGATCGAACCATTGAAAAGCCTACTCTTTATCAACTTGAAAATCAACACTGGAGTAACCACGCAGCATCCACGAAGATAATCCAATCGTTAGAAGCAACAGTGTATCAATGATTTAGTTGATAGCAATTAAGCTAACTCCGTTGGTAGCCAAAGAGCCCGAACGATCCACAGGCTGAGCTACGTGCATCATCTTGAGGGCTTAACGATCAACTCTCCGTTCATAACCATCCAATGTCCTGGGAAAGTGCAAAGGTAGGGGTAACGTCCAGGCTCCATTGGAACTCGGAAGTAAATCGCACCTTCGCCTTTTGGTTCAACGACATCGGTATAGCAGATTACGTCTTGGCTTTCGGGAACGTATTGTCGAAGGAATGCATCTGGATCGTTCACCAATCGATTCGTTAGATTGCCGATCTTCTCAAGCGATCCAGGTCGAATGAGCGCCCAATTGTGCGGCACAACGTCGGGGTTGCCGAAAGTAAGTTTGATTGTCTCGCCCGCTGTTGCCTCAAGCGTGCGCGTCGAAAATTGCAAATTGTCGCGTGACTCGATACGGACCATGCGCGCGTCAGGAATCCTTTCGCGCCAGGGGTTCGGAACGCTGCGCTTCAGCCATTCCAAATCTCGAGCCATTGGATGGACCAGCAGGACCTTGCCAGCCTTAGCCTGGTAATTTGGAATATCCATTCGATCGTTGTCCATCGCATTGACCGTTGCAAAAAGTTCATGGGGCGCCGTATTTTTGTCCGATATGACTCGCAAATGAAGCTGGCTACACAGTTGTAGTTCAGGGATCTCCAGAAACAGCGTCTTGTCTTGGTCCAACACGTGGGCCGCTGATATAGTCAAACAGTCATGGCCAATCATGGGTGCATGTAAGACTGAATACTCCCTAGAGCCATAGCCAGGCGAATAGCGATAGTTCCAGCATTGAGCAAAATGAACGTCAGCATCCTTGGCATCATTAGGAGTTATCGGTTTCCTAAACCGAATCGCTACACCGTTGTAATGGATATGGAATCCAATTGGCAATTGGATATCCTCGCCTGTGTAGCGTAGCCGCTGAAAACAACCTGCCTCGGGAGTATACGATCCCCAACCGTTCATTCCAGTCAAGTAAAGAAGCCCATCGCTCGGGTTCAAATGGACGCGGTGAACACCGGATCGGTATTCGCCAGGCAGTGGCACTGCAGCCCCTTGCCATCGCTCTCCTACTTGATCTCGCAATACCAACATGGCTACACCGGCGCCATAGGACGTGTGGACGAGTTGACCATTGAGCGGTCCCATTCTTGCATCATCGACCCAAACTTGGCCGCCGCTGGAATTGTCCAAACCACGAGGCAAGTAGACCATCGGTAGCTCCACGGTTTGGCCTTCCTTGGGTCCTCGATATCCAAAGAAAGGCACCGGAGAATTCTCAAAGTCGATTAGATCCTTGCCAGAGTTTTTCTTTGGAATGAGCAAGGAAATCATGGAGGTCGGTGTCCAATCCCCTTCGGAATTGGGAACCGTTAGCGTGCCGTCCGGTAATATCCCGAGCCCATCTGGATTTCTGAATCCAGTAGCGATTGCCTTCGCCAATTTTCCGTCTTTCGAGATTTGCAAAATTCCCTGACTACCGGACGCGATATAAAAATTCCCAAGTCGATCTCGCTGCATACCACAAATGAAATCATGTCCGCCAGGGGAGGATTCGTAAGCGTTGGAGAAACACTCGTACCAATCGGTTTCGAGATCTCCGTTCAGGTCATGTAACCTTGTGATTTGGTTTCGCCCCAACACATAGATCTTGTCCTCGAATACGCAGACGCCTAATGCCTGATGCAAACCGCTTGCAATGCGCCGCCATCGAGCCTTAGGAATAGTCTTCTTGGCGTTCGCGACCTCTGGCTTTGGTTTCGCATCGAATGCGATTCCCTCCACACGCCAGACATCCCCATGCATGGTCGCTACGATGCCTGTCCCGTCCTTGAGGAAGCCATGATCTCCACAAGCGATTGGAATCTTCCAAGGGTTCGTTGCGGGAACCTCGATGGTGTCGATTGCGAAACCACGCCCCTCGCCCAGAATAATATTGGTTTCGATCGCGAACGGCCATTGCTTCGGACCGCCTGAGAGTAGTTGCCTTAGTGGATGCTTTAGCTTCGGTGCAACAATACGTTTAAATTTTCCGCCGTTCATCGTCGGTGCGTCAATGTATTCAACGCCGTCGGCAAGGTAGCGGAACAGGATGTTGTCTTGATGAACGAAGTAGCCTTGGTATTCGATCTTGGCGTTCGCCAATTCCGGAATGAGCTGTCGAATGGACTTTGCCTCGTCGGGTAAGGGCATTTCTTTACCAACGATTCGAATTCCGTCCATGAACCCATGTCGAACCGACGAATAACCTAGGAAACCGCCGGTCCAAAGTTTCTCGTAAGTCATGGTGTCCGGATTGAAGCAGGCAGAAAAAGCTCGACCGGCACCCATGCGAAAACATACCGCCCTTGATATCGGTTTTCTATCCGATTGAAAGACTCCACACTGGACCAATCCAGGTACGACAGAGTTCCATTCGTTGCCCGCCCACGACGCTTCGTTTTGATTGCCCCAATGCCCAAACTCCTCTCCATCTAGACCGGGGAACGCGGACAGCCATTCCGGCCGTTTCGTTTGCGCCGTAAAAAAGGCCGCCTGTTTCGAATAAAAATCGTATATTCGATTGCGATTGATTGGATGATTTCGCGACGGCCGTAACTCCGGATGAATCGGCTCTCGAATCAATGGAAAGGTCGCTGGCTCGTGCGTATTCGCCAATCGAATTGTCGCTTCGATCGACGGCATATCAAGGTCTTTGTTTTGTCCAAGTTCCACCAAAAAGTGAACCAGATCTGCTTGATCTGCATTGCTTAGGGACTCGAATAACCCCATGGGCATTAGCGAAAGACTATTGGCCTGGCTCTCGATCTCAACGCGATTTACTTTGGTAACTTTCTGCGTTGCCGGATCTCGCAATGCCAAAACCGCGTCCGTGGACTCCGACTCTGAGATATAACCGCTCGCAAATTCGCCATCCTTGGTTACGATCTTGACCGGTTGAAACTCGGGCGCTACCTTTCGATTCGGCCATAATAGGCTTTCCGCGATTTGTGCCGGAGTTCGTTCTTTGCATATGCGGGTTAGTTCTGGCCCGATTCCTCCGCCCGTTTCTCCTATCCGGTGGCAAGAAAAACAAGCGGACTTTGCTTGCGTATAAACCCGAAGTCCACGCGTAAAGTCCCCATCGCTCGATCGCGAAACCAACGCGTCCACGGTTTCCTGTGAGAAGGGCATTTCATTCAGCGAGCCTTCTTGTTGCCCCAATGCATGGATGTAAAACGCAAGTACGAACAGAAGTGAAAGTCCGCGGTGAAGATGGGTCAGGTTGTTGGTTACCCAGAAACAATGATCTTGTGCTTGCATTCTCGATGATTCTATAGTGTTAAGGTTTCAATGAGTGACTAGCCATTCATGAAAGCAATGATTCTATCCGGTAATAGCCCTATGTTGTACGAACAACTACTCCGCAAATGCCGTTTCGCCCTATTTGTTTCCTTTAGCGCATGGATCGCGCTGCCGCTGCATCACGCTTTGGGTCAAGAACAAGTTCAATCGTCCATGCCGGATATGAGCAACTTCTTTAATACGGAAATCGAGCCAATTTCAGCCGATGAACGCCCGGAGGAGTTGAGACTAGTACTGCCGGATTCCTTAGCAGAAGTGCCCGTGCCAGCTTCAGCCAACGAGCGTCAGGAACTTGCTTCCTGGGTGCGGTGGTTGGTCCTACGAAACCTTCCCCCAAGTTTTGAAGACAATCGAAAATGGGGCAAAGAAAGGGATGTCTTTAATGGAGTTAAGTTTCGGCGAGAAGGCTGGAAGATCGAAACCAAACGCAAAACCAAGACAGTCAAGCAAGGTACATGGTCACGCTACTACATCGAATTCGTTGATCCGGCCAAGAATTTACAGGTCGATATTCAAAAAGTTGATTACCCGAAGGCAGGAACCATTCGTGTGGTGACACAAGTCATTGCACCGCTCCATCTCTTTGGGAGAATGAGTCAATGGCAACGCGATGTACAATTGATTAGCCTCTCTGCAAACGCAGACGCTACGATTGAGCTGAACGTCGTCTGCGAAATTCAAGTCATTGTGAACCCACTTAGGATTCCTCCAGATGTCGAGTTTCGACCAGTCGTAACCGACGCAAGGGTCGCATTGAGGGACTTCGAGGTTCATAGCATCAGTCAGCTGCATGGACCATTGGCTGAACTGCTCGGCAAGGGCATTCGCGAGGTGCTAGACAATCGCCTGAAAGACTATCGCGAAAAGTTGGTTTTGAAGATGAACTCTGAAATTACAAAGCAAAAGGGTAAGCTTAAACTGTCCTTGCATGATTGGCTCCAGACCTCGATAAAAAAGAAATCGGAATGACAGAGTACTGGGAGACCGTGGGTCGCCAAAAAGCCCGAACGATCCACCGGACAAGCCTGCGGGATTCAGAAATACCGCAGGCTTGTCCTGCTGGATTGTTCTGCTTTCAGGCTAAACTGGCGATCGGCACCACTTTTTCGCAAGCATAGAAAAGCGGGAAGATTTGCGAGCCGGAACCAAGTGCAGTTAGCGATGTTAGGTTTGCATTTCAATTGCTAGCGTAGGTCCAAAGGTGATTATTTGGAAGGAAGTAGGATTGATCCTTACAGTGTCGCTAAATAAGTTGTGCGCAAAAGTCGACAATAGCTCATCGTCGCGGTAAATGAAAAGAAGAGGAGCTAGAATGCGATTTCAAAAAACAATGGCCGTAATAATGCTTGCAATCCTGTTTACTTCAGGCTGCCGCACTGTTCGAGGAATCGAGCAGTGGAAATGCGACAATTGGGGAATGTGTCACTTCGGAATCAAGCCCACAAGAACCGCATCGCACGCGATGAAGGTTACGAAACCAACCCAAGGATCAGTAAAGGCGGATTCCGGAGATTGCGGTTGCCGCTAGCAATCCAGCGATAGCAAGAGCTACACTTGGACTCGGGATCGAAGGCGTCGAACGGCAAAAACCGATATTGCGAACAGTGCAAAGCTCGA
>JANLUJ010000998.1:0-5644 GCA_031363425.1 Pirellula sp. | reverse complement strand
GCCGTCCCTGCCGATGCATGGGCCATTCGTCGCTATTAAGAACTGTGGGAAATTAGGCTGGTACTAAGTCCCGTGCAATTGAGGACAACTGCTCTACTCTGCTTCCGCTAATTACCCAACGTGGCCATCAGCTGTTTTATGTTTTTTGCCTTTGGCGAGTTGGCGGAGGTCTCGACGGATACTGCTTTCACCATAAATGGATGGCAGAAAAATGGCAGGTAAAAAATGGGGCCAATGACATGGCTGTTTTGTATCCGGACAGCCCACGCAATTCATTTTTTACCCAACATCTTTTTGCCAAATCGAGCATCCTTTACTTGGCGGGATTCTTATCGTTATCGATAGACTTGCTTTCTTTTTCGAGCTGAGACAAAACCGATGTCAGCTCGAGTTTTCGAAATTCGACCTCGGAGCCCTCTGCTTGCAAGGCAATTTGCCCCTTGTTTGCTGTGCAATTGGTACCTTGGTTGACCATTGCCCCATTGATCCAAACCTTGACGTTATCGCTTAAACATTCGATGGCCATAGAATTCCACTCGCCCGGCGGCTTCTCGGAGTCATCGGTCAAGTTGAGGATTCTACGGCCCTTGCCTTCGGTGACGCCCCAATTTTCCTTTGGTCCACGTCGATTGATCATGTCGGGTACGGTGATGTCTTCGCCGATGCACCAAAAGTCGCCCGCATGCGTATGGTTCATTTGCACTTCAATGGATTTGGGAAACATTTTGTACAAAGCCCTCGGTGTGGACGCATGGACCAAGACACCGCAATTGCCTGGCTTGGCCGCAAATCGATATTCGACCTCGAGTCGATAGTTCTCATAGCTATCGTTTGTGATCAAATGACCTTCCGGTTTTCCTAAGCTGACAAGCATTCCTTTGCGCACCACAAAGGTGGGCTCGGCGTCAGGATGATCATCCAGGTATGGCACGTCCACATGCCAGCCGCTCAAGTCCTTGCCGTTGAAAAGACTCTTCGGTTTCGGATCCGCGGCCTCTGTTCCCCCCGCGGTGAAGAGCGCAACCATTGCAATCGTCAGACCAATGCGAGTCATTTTAACGCTCCATGAATTCGGGTCGAATAGTTAGCTGTTCGTTGTAAGGCGAGCGGCAGGCTGAAACCTACCAGTTGAGCCTGAGGCGCTAGCCGATAAATGCCCAAAAGATCGGCTAGCGCCTCGGGCTCAAATTTACAAATTCGGTACTCTGCAAACTGCCCATCGCCTAAAGTGTGATCGCACGTTCAAGTGGACTTGGCTGGAGAGACAGATTACATTGACGATCATGCAGTGTCGATCGACATTGTTCATAATTGTCCATTTGTATCACGGTGAGTTGTGGGCCGGTGGAATTCTTTTTCAAGTTTCAAGAGTAACGAATCCCAGAGTCGGCGACGATTCTTGAGCAGTATGGGGATGGGCCTCGGACTAACTGCATTGCAATCTATCGAGGCTCGGTCCTTGCACGGGGGCGGACCCAAAAAGCGTGTTCGTCCAATCGACCCGTTAAACCCATTCGCTGCCAAGGTGACGGATTTTATCCCACGTGCCCAATCGGTCATTTTCCTATTTATGGTTGGCGGACCGTCGCAGATAGATACCTTTGACTACAAACCGATCTTGCAAAGCCTAGACGGTAAGCCGGTACCTGATTCCATTCGCAATGCTGTCGAAGCAACACGACATGCGAACGTGTTCCATGGTTGTAATAAAGAGCTGATGGCGAGCCCATACCACTTCGACCAGCATGGACAATCGGGAACTTGGGTCAGCAGCTTGTTCCCCAAGATAGCTCAACATGTAGACGACATCGCTTTGATCTACTCGATGCAGGCTGATTCCAACAATCATGCGCCGGCCAGCTACCAAATGCACACCGGTGATGTTCGAGGCGGCAAAGCTAGTTTGGGTTCGTGGGTTACCTATGGACTCGGAACAGAGAACACGGACTTGCCTGGTTATGTTGTGCTCTTTGACGCCGGTCCGTTAGGGGGCAATGCAAACTATAGCAACGGATTCTTGCCTCCCGCATTTCAGCCGACGCGTTTGCGAGATCGCGGCCTGCCCGTATTGGACTTGCTCCCGCCGGAAGCCTTGGCCAGAGGGCAACGTCAATCCATCGACTTGATGCAGGCACTCAATCAAATGCACCGCAATGAACATCCGGGCTTCTCCGAGCTAGACGCACGCATCGCGAACTACGAATTGGCCTATAGAATGCAGTCTGCGGCCCTCAATGTCGGTACGTTCGAAGACGAACCACAACACATCCACAAACTCTATGGTCTTGATGAAACCGAGCCACGAACCCAGAGCTTTGCCCGCAAGTGTTTGCTTGCTCGTCGGTTGGTCGAACGTGGCGTTCGCTTCGTTCAGTTGTATGACATGCCTGACAAAGATGGTTGGGATGCACATGCAAAGCTAACGGACAATCATGACCCAAGAGCGCGTTGGACGGACAGGAGTGTTGCCGGCTTGCTCAGCGACCTCAAGCAACGAGGCTTATTGGATTCGACGTTGGTGGTATGGGCTAGCGAGTTTGGCCGTACGCCAATGATGCAAGGGGACCGGGGACGGCAGCACAACGCAGCTGGCTTTACCATCTGGATGGCGGGTGGTGGTGTGAAGCCAGGGTTTCGAATCGGGGCTACCGATGACGTCGGTTTAATGGCTACAGAGAGACCGGTTCAGTTTCGAGATCTACATGCGACGATATTGACCGCGCTCGGACTCAGGTTTGAAGATTTATCGTTTGAAGTCAATGGCCGAGATGAACGCATCACAGGTGTCGCTGGCTCAGCCAAACCTCTTCTCGATTTGTTAGGTTAGGCGATCGCTATGACTAACCCAAGTGGACTCGACATTGCTCGTTCATCGCAACTGCGACGTCCCTCGTTTCCTGGTGCGATGCTCGCGCAGCCCTCAAAGCTCTCGTTCCCGGGCTCCTGCCTGGGAACGCACTGCCTGGGAGGCTTTGCCTCCTGCATCGAAGCAAATCGTGCCTTGATACAGCAGGCAGAGCCTGCGAGGCATTCGGTTCCCAGGCAGGAGCCTGGGAAGCAGATGTTCGAGCCTGGGAAGCAGATGTTCGACGAGAAGTTCCTTAAACTTCTTTTGTTTTTGCAATGTTTTGCTTTGTATCTATGCATGGCTCCATCGGTTGAAGCAGACATCTCCAACGACTTGAACACGAATGCGGTTTCGCTTTTGCGACGCGAATGCATTTCATGCCATGGTCCAGAAAAACAAGAAGCGAATCTGCGTTTGGATAGTCGGCCATCATTTATCGCCGGAGGTGACAATGGACCTGTTCTTGCAAACTCAATCAGCCTTTCGCCGAGCGCCAAGCGATCCTTGCTCTTGGAACGCATTGAACATGAGGATCCAGAATTGTTGATGCCGCCCAAGCGACGGTTGAGTGAAACCGACATTGCCATTCTTCGAGATTGGGTCAACGCTGGTGCACCTTGGTGCGCCGAAGATTCGCTTTCTGAAACGACTGATTCGGCGATGGTAAAACGGGGCGACGCGCGGTCGGATGCCAAGAATCCGATTTCGGTCTTGTACGGAGGGAAGCGGCTGGATCTTTGGTCCCTGAAGCCGATCCGGCGTTCGGCGATTCCCGCGGTAAAGGGAATCTCGTGGTGTCGCAATCCAATCGATTGTTTTGTACTTGCTAAATGGGAACGCGAGGGGCGGATCCCTGCTCCCGACGCGTCGGACGGAGTCTTGGCTCGTCGAACTTCGATGGATCTAATAGGAATGCCCCCAGATTTCGATCAGGTACAGAGCTTTGTTCTCGATGAGTCACCCGACAAGTACGATCGCTATATTGATAGGAACTTGAATTCATTCTCGTTTGGCGTTCATTGGGCACGCATGTGGCTAGACGTGGTGCGATACAGCGACAGCAACGGGTTTGACTGGGACGAATTGAGGCCAAATGCATGGCGCTACCGTGACTATGTCGTTCGATCGCTTAATGATGATCTTCCATTTGATCAGTTCGTGGAACAGCAGCTCGCAGGCGATGAGTTGTTGGTCGGCGCTCCTCTCGATGAGGGGGAACAAGACTGTCTTATCGCAACCGGGTACTTGCGACTTGGCCCTCAAGACAATGCGGCCGGACTTTTTAATGAGCAAGATCGAGCTCGAACCGAGTTGATGTCTGATTTGACCGAAACGACGGCCGGAGCCCTGCTTGGTCTGACAATGTCCTGTTGTCGTTGTCATGATCACAAGACGGACCCGCTATCGCAAGTGGATCACTATCGGATGCGTGCGTTCTTCGCAGCATGTCAATACGCCGACGATGTCGCTATCGATTTGAAGTCGGAACAAGAAGTCATTGTTGATCACAATCAAAGGCTTGACGCCGAGATCGAGCTGCTTCAACCGTCAGACAAAGTGGAATCGAAAAAAGCAACGGAGCAAATGTCGCTTCAAGAACGTGAACAAGTAGAGCAGGCAGAGTCCAAGATCGAATCCATCAAGAAGTTGAAGAGATCGTTTACCAAAGGTCTGTTGATGCGAGACCAAGGGGACACGATAAAGCCAATCTTTGTCCTGTCGAACGGTGACCATCGAACTCCCAAAGACCCCGTCGAACCCGGCTTTCCCTCGGTGCTATTCCCAAACGCACCAGACATGGCAAAACCGGTCAAATCGAATTCAACGGGCAGACGTCTAACTTTAGCTCGATGGATAACTTCCCAAGAGAATCCCTGGACTGCTCGCGTCATCGTCAATCGGATTTGGCAAAACTACTTCGGCACCGGAATCGTTGCTACTCCCAATGATTTTGGGGTAACTGGCGAGCTTCCAATGCACCCAGAATTATTGGATTATCTAGCGATGGAACTCATTGAAAGCGGGTGGTCACTCAAACACATTCACAAACTTGTCGTTAGCAGTAGTGCTTATCGTCAGCGAACAATAGCGGACGAGGAAGCAAACGTGGACCGAAAGTACGAAACGCTTAGGACGCATTTGCGGCGAATGAGCGCAGAACAACTTCGCGACTCCATTTTGCATGTTTCTGGCCTGTTGCAAGAGAGGGGCGGCGGACCGCCCGTTTGGCCCGTATTGGATGCTGAGACGCTTGCAGCCAACCCAGCCGTTTTGGACGACAATGCGACCAAGACCAAAGGCTGGTACCCATCGCCCCCGTCCGACCAAGCGGCACGTAGCCTCTATCTGATCCAAAAGAGAACGATACGAATCCCTTGGATGGAGACATTTGACTTGCCTGAGAATGTAGTCTCGTGTGGCAGGCGTGAAAGTTCTCTCGTCGCGCCTCAGTCGCTGGCAATGATGAACGGTAGCCTAACCTTGCAGGCCTCGCAAAGACTCGCAGAGGCGATCATGATCGATAAAGAACTCCCTCGCAATGATCAGGTGCATCAAGTGTTTCAAAGGATACTATTGCGTACCCCGAACAAACAAGAACTTGATTCATGTAAGCTGTTTCTGGAATCAAGAACTCTTGTGGAGCTTTGTATGGTTTTGTTAAATACAAACGAGTTTGCGTTCATGGAATGAACGTGGCTGACGCTGCTAGCGTCAGCATTGCAGAAATGAGTTTGACGTTGAAGTTTTCTTTACGAACGTTGCTGGTAATGATGTTGGTGTTTGGAGCTTTGCCCC
>JANLUJ010000991.1:0-2981 GCA_031363425.1 Pirellula sp. | reverse complement strand
TCGCGGCAGGCGGGCGATTACGGTCTGATCCGATAGGCGTCGAATTTCAGTATCTTTTTTTGCAAAGCTCAAGGCACATAGTTGGTGATCGTCACTGAAATCTGCATGTTCAACAAGCTGTCCTTCATCGCGAAACTGTTCGATGCAAAGATCTGGCAACAGCAATGCCGCGATCGCCTCATCTCGCAATGGTTCAAACCAATCGGCTGGCTGTTTCAGCCGATTGCCTATCGCGGCCGCCTTACGAATGAGCGATAGGGCTTCAAAGCGTTGTCCAGCGTGTCGGTTGAGTCGCGTACCGTGGGCGTGACCCACCAGCGCGTCTGCCTGCGCCAATAGGGCTTCATTTTTCAGCTTGTTGGCATGTTTGGCAAACATCAACGCGCCCACCGCCACGGTTAGCAGTAACAACATGAAAGCCGAAGTCAGGGAAGCGACCAGCGGGTATCGTACAGCTATGCGCCACGAAGATTCGATCCAACTCTCGCGCCGCGCGCGGATCGGCCTGTGTTCGAGAAAACGAGTCAGATCTTCCGCTAATTCTTCCACGCTGGCGTATCGCTGCGAGCTATCCTTGCGCAAGCACTTGTGGGTGATCGTTTGCAGGTCGATCGGGACTTTCGGTTCAAGTAGTCGAACGGCTACCGGTTCTCTCGAACGTACTTGATCCAAAGTGTCGGCGACGGTTGTGCCTCGAAAGGGTGGCCTTCCGGTAAGGCATTCATAGAGGATCGCCCCGATGGAATAAATGTCTGCGGCAGGCCCGACACGCTTGGAATCACCAAACGCTTGTTCGGGTGCCATGTAGGCAGGCGTCCCAATAATGCTGCCCGAAATCGTCGCGGCACCATCGCCATCTAGCAACTTGGCGAGACCAAAATCGGCTACCTTGGGATTCCACTGTCCGGCGCGTTCTAAAAGCACATTGCCTGGTTTTAGATCTCGATGGATGATACGGCTTTTATGCGCCTCTCCGACCCCGGCGGCTATTTTTAAAATGAATTCGGCAGCAAGCGTGGGCTGCAATGGTTGTCCGTCTATTCGCTTGGCTAGACTTCCTCCTTCGCAAAACTCCATTGCTAGAAACGGCATGCCATTGAGCTCACCAACGTCGTAGATCTGTACGATATTGGGATGACTTATTTTGGCGATCGCTTCCGCTTCGGAACGCATGGATTTCAGTTCTTCGAGGCTAGCGTCGAACCCCGCTCGCAAGCGTTTGATCGCCAATTTGCGTTTAAGCTTTGGATCCCACGCTTCATAAACGATGCCGATGCCGCCGCGACCCAACTCGCCGACGACGGTGTAGCGGTCAATTGCTACATATTCACGCTCTTGTTCATGCTCTCGCTCGGTCGAATTCTCGTTTCCGCTAACTGAATGCCTGGAGCGTTGGCCATCCACTCGTTCGCGTTGCAATTCCTCCTCAAGAGCATTCAACTCGGTGGAAATCGTGGACCTCAAATGGGGCGGACTGGTGTCAAGGAGCAACTCGATCGATAGCGGCTGTCCCTTCCGCCATGCGTTCTCGAATTGATCGCAGACACTATCGACCCATCGCGAGTCTACCACGGATTTAGATTCTAGGTCATGACGCATTGTTTGCTCGCGTGGTCTCAGGAAAGCTACGGCCCCACGCACACAAAAAAAGCTCAATACAAATTGAATTTCTCGCCCAACCTCGCAATTCCATTTTCTCTCGCAAGCAGTCGAACAGAAAATTGCGTTGAGTTGTGCCGTCGTCAACTTTGGATGCTTGCGTGCACATCGGTGGTCTCATTCGTAATTAAGTACTACTTGATTCTAGCAGATTGACTTTCGTTCACGGTAGAGGGAAGCGGCGATTAGCCTACTGGCTTGCGGTCATGCTACATGCTATTGCTGTCCACCTCGCGAACACCGGTCGTACGATTCGTCGTATAGGTGGTTCTAGGTTCGCTCGGACGAACTGGCTCTGTTGGGTACTCAGGCTTATTTGGCGTCTCAAGAGTCAATTGATACAGAACCCCCTTCCTAAAGAAAAACAATCTAATGACACAATGCCCAAAGCGTTGTCCAACCCGACAACCACTCTAAAGGCGATTCAAGAAAATAGCCCCAAATTTGAAGAAACCTCTTCGAACCAATTTGCATCCCGCACAAAAACTTCTGTTAATCCCAGGGTGCAGTCTTCCGGGGGACTCCATTCCAAGTCGCGAGTGTTGTTGATTGAATAAACGATTTGCGATCCGTCCCAACCAGCATCGAAGACTAACAAAATATCACGGCACTTCCGCTGACAATTGGTCCAGAATCGAATACTTCGGCCTTTCGCCAGTCAAACGTCGCTTTGTGCAGTTGACCACTGACTTCGACTACGCAAGCCAAAACGTGTCCCTTGCATAGCATCCCGATTACCGAATTGTCCGTACGCTCTGGGGCCGTTCAGGCCTATGTGCGTTCAATCACTCCAGCAATTGGCCAGTGTTGACTATCTTGACTATGGCGCTAATAAGCTCTTTGCATCGAACCGAATCAAAGGTTCTCGCAGTTTCGAGTACTTTCTCCTGACCAACCAATACGCTGTGCTTTTGTGGTAGCTGAATGTCAAGGTGTAGCAATGCTTGAAGCTCTGTTTTCAACGGCTCCACCAAGTTGGATGCCAAGGCGCTGTGTTCGACCAGTTCGTCTACGGCTACACAAACCATCCACGCGGTTTGTTTCGCAACCCAATAATCGCTCAAAGCATCTCCGCGACTAGTGACGAGAAACTCGAGCCACTGCAGTACGTCCTTTTTGGACATCGGTTGCTTTTCTGCCTTGAGCCGGTCCTGCAAACGATCGGCGAGCGATTCGAAGTGTTTTTCGCTCAATCGCTTCAGTCGTTGAGCGTCGCCAAACGGTACTGAATTGAACGAGTCCATCATCTCACGTGTTCTCGATTCGTGCTGGTCTCGGCCGGAGACGTGGATCGTTGGGTATTCGAAAGTCAACCACTGGGC